>NZ_VMNC01000029.1:0-2044 GCF_013277505.1 Streptococcus sp. k-378
GTCCGATATTTCTGCGACTCATTTTGAACAACTTCATATCATGACAATAGTTCACAGTGATCTCCAAAGAAACAATTCTCCCTTGACTTGTGACAATCGCTTGAGCCTTCATAGCGTGAAATTTCTTTTTACCAGAATAATTCGCTAATTCTTTTTTTAGGGCGATTGATTTTTACTTCCGTCGCATCAATCATTACCGTGTCCTCAGAACTGAGAGGAGTTCTTGAAATCGTAACACCACTTTGAACAAGAGTTACTTCAACCCATTGGCTCCGACGGATTAAGTTGCTTTCGTGAATACCAAAATCAGCCGCAATTTGTTCATAAGTGCGGTATTCTCGCACATATTGAAGAGTGGCCATAAGAAGGTCTTCTAGGCTTAATTTAGGTTTTCGTCCCCCTTTTGCGTGTTTAATTTTTAATACAGCTAACATCTCTTCAAAAGTCGTGCGCTGAACACCAACAAGACGATTAAATTGTGCATCAGTTAGTTGTTTACTTGCTTCATAATTCATAGAACTATTATACCATATTTTGTTTCGCAGGAAGTCTATTCAAGCTAATCCCACTTCAATCCCACATGTTCGTTCATTTCTTTATAGGCTGTATCAATTCGTTCCTTAGTCGCTTCATCTAACTGGTCACGATGACTGCCACCCTCTATAAAATCTTCCAAGATATAGGTTTGATAATGATATAAAGGATAGCCTTCTGGTGAAAAGGTTCCCTTTGGTGTTCGATTGACCCAAGTAGGATGAGCTTTAGCTGTTCCGATAGTTGTTTTTCCATCCTTCTTCTTAATGGTTACATCCATGAGAACGCCACGTTCAGTCCACTTAGCATTTTCTTCATCTCCCATAGATTCAATCCGTTGATTGGAAATGAAGTTCCCCATTGAATAGATAATGAGTTTCTTGTCTCCATCTTTTTCAACCGTTTCAGATGGTTCCACAACGTGAGGATGCCCTCCAAAGATAATATCCGCCCCCCAATCAATCATCTTGTGATAAAGAGCTTTTTGTTCCTCAGTTGGTTCCAATCGATACTCCACACCCATCTGAGGCATGATAATGGTGATATCTGCTTCCTTCTCTGCCCGTTCAATTTCAGCCTTCATCTTATCTTCGTTTAAATCTGAAAGATAACGATTATAGTCTTCCTGAGAAATATACCGTTCAATTCCATTGAATCCATAGGAATAGGCCAAAAGAGCAACCTTGATTCCATTCACTTCCTTAATGACCAGCGGAGCCTGATCACGTGGTTCGTGCGTATAAACTCCGATTGGAGTGATTCCAGCTTTCTCAATAATATCGGCCGTTGAAATAACTCCTTCAATTTGCGAATCCAAAATATGATTATGAGCTAAATCTAGCACATGATAACCTGCATCCTTAATGGCATCCATAACTTCAGCAGGAGCATTAAAGAGAGGATAACCTGCTAAATAATGATCCTTATTGATGGTTCCTTCAAAGTCACCAATAGCTAAGTCTGCTTGCTTGAGCCAAGGAGTCACATACTCAAAATTCTCATGAAAGTCATAGGTACCGTCTTCTTTTTTAGCTGAAAAGAAAAGTCCATCGTGGTAGAGCAAATCTCCGTTGGCCATAATTCTGGCAGTTTTTTCCTCTTCCTGCTCCTGAGACTTTTGCTTAGTCCCCTCTTGAGAAATAGTATCTCGTTTTTGACTGGTTAAAGGGATTCCTTGGAAACTTTCAACCAACAAGACCAAGCCCATTGATAAAGCAACTGCTAGCAAGAGTACCGCCACAAATCCTTTATTGCTCCACCTGCGATAACTCCTAAAAAAGTTTACCAAGCCCTTCATAAAACGAAAAGCTAAACCACCCTGATTTCGATTTTGTCTTCTTTTCATCTTCATTCTCCCTACTTTCTTATGCAAGCCTTTTCTTTTTATTATATCATAGATAAGTAATTCTTTCACAATTGATACTCTTCGAAAATCTCTTCAAACCACGTCAGCGTCGCCTTACCGTATATATGTTACCGACTTCGTCAGTTCTATCTACAACCTCAAAGC
>NZ_VMNC01000003.1:0-42570 GCF_013277505.1 Streptococcus sp. k-378
CGACATGCCCGTCGTACCAAAAATAGCCCTTCGGATAAAATCCGAGGGGCTAGAAACGTTGTTAAATCAACGGCCGAACTTTTGAATTTCAAGGTTCGGGATAAAATAGTTTACTGAACTACTTTATTTTTTCAAGTTGTAGAATGATTTCAATCCACGGTATTCTGCTACTTCACCAAGTTGGTCTTCGATGCGAAGCAATTGGTTGTATTTAGCGATACGGTCTGTACGTGAAAGTGAACCAGTCTTGATTTGTCCTGCGTTAGTTGCAACTGCGATGTCAGCGATTGTTGAATCTTCAGTTTCACCTGAACGGTGTGATACAACGGCAGTGTAACCAGCTTCTTTAGCCATTTCGATAGCTTCAAAAGTTTCAGTAAGAGTACCGATTTGGTTAACTTTGATAAGGATTGAGTTAGCAGCACCTTCTTGGATACCACGTGCAAGGTAGTCAGTGTTTGTTACGAAGAAGTCGTCACCAACAAGTTGTACTTTCTTACCAAGACGTTCAGTAAGAGCTTTCCAACCATCCCAGTCGTTTTCATCCATACCATCTTCAATAGTGATGATTGGGTATTTGTTAACCAATTCTTCAAGGTAGTCGATTTGTTCTGCAGATGTACGAACAGCAGCACCTTCACCTTCAAATTTAGTGTAGTCGTAAACTTTACGTTCTTTATCGTAGAATTCTGATGAAGCACAGTCAAATCCGATAAATACGTCTTTACCTGGTACATATCCAGCAGCTTCAATCGCAGCAAGGATAGTTTCAACACCATCTTCAGTTCCTTCGAAACGAGGAGCGAACCCACCTTCGTCACCTACGGCAGTTTCCAAACCACGTGATTTAAGGATTTTCTTAAGAGCGTGGAAGATTTCAGCACCGTAACGAAGGGCTTCTTTAAATGTTGGCGCAC
Source organism: Streptococcus sp. k-378 (assembly GCF_013277505.1). Lineage (NCBI taxonomy): Bacteria > Bacillati > Bacillota > Bacilli > Lactobacillales > Streptococcaceae > Streptococcus > Streptococcus sp. k-378. The sequence goes on from NZ_VMNC01000003.1 coordinate 918, forward strand.
CAACTGGCAAGATCATGAACTCTTGGAAAGCGATTGGAGCGTCAGAGTGAGAACCACCGTTGATGATGTTCATCATTGGAGTTGGAAGAACTTTAGTGTTGAATCCACCAAGGTAGCTGTAAAGTGGGATTTCAAGGTAGTCAGCAGCAGCACGAGCTACAGCGATAGACACACCAAGGATTGCGTTTGCACCCAATTTACCTTTGTTAGGAGTACCGTCAAGAGCGATCATAGCACGGTCGATAGCTTGTTGATCACGTACATCGTAGCCAATGATAGCTTCAGCAATGATGTTGTTTACGTTGTCAACAGCTTTTTGTGTACCAAGACCACCGTAACGAGATTTGTCACCGTCGCGAAGTTCAACTGCTTCGTGTTCACCAGTAGAAGCTCCTGATGGAACCATACCACGTCCGAAAGCACCTGATTCAGTGTAAACTTCTACTTCAAGTGTTGGGTTACCGCGTGAGTCTAGGACTTCGCGAGCGTAAACATCAGTAATAATTGACATTTTTTACTCTCCTTATGAGTTAAATTTTTTACACCTCTATAATACCTTAAAACCCCTTCTTTTTCAAGAAAAAACGTTATCTTTGTGCAACTTTTCCTTAACTTTATAAAGTAATCGCTTTCTTTTGTCTGTTTTATTCTAACTTTTATGATATACTGTTTTCATGACAGATTTATCAAAACAATTACTTGAACAAGCTCATGGTGGAGCAAAATTAAATCCGGATGAGCAAAGACGCTATCTTGGTACTTTTGAGGAAAGAGTTCTTGGATATGCAGATATTGATACAGCAAATAGCCCTCAGTTAGAAAAAGGATTTTTATCTATTTTAGAAAACCTTCAGGAAAAAGCAGAGCCACTATTTGTGAAGATTTCACCAACTATCGAATTTGACAAGCAAGTTTTCTACTTAAAAGAAGCAAAAGAAACTGATAGTCAAGCTACCATAGTATCTGAAGAGCATATTACTTCTCCCTTCGGTCTGGTTATCCATAGCAATGCACCCGTTCAAGTAGAAGAAAAGGATCTTCGACTTGCTTTTCCAAAACTTTGGGAAGTTAAAAAGGAAGAACCTGCCAAAACATCCTTATGGAAAAAATGGTTTGGCTAAATATTGCGCATAGTTAATAAGTGCCCAATATTGGCAGCCGTGTGCTCCAGATAGAGACTGGCATTTTTCAAACTATCTTCCAAAGGTTCATTTTTCTCCAAAATAGAAAAGGTGGCTTGGATATTTTCAAATGGTAAGGGAGGTAAATCTTCAGCAAGACTACCGCAAATAGCAATAACAGGAACTCCGACAGGGGTTCTTTTTGCAACACCTATAGGCGCTTTCCCAGCAAAGCTTTGACTGTCCAGTCTACCTTCTCCAACAATCACCAAGTCAGCATCTGAAACTTTCTTATCAAAGTTGATTAAGTTCAAGCAGGTATCAATTCCCGACACGATATTTTCCTGAGCAAAGGCACACAAACCACCAGCAAGGCCTCCACCAGCTCCTGATCCTTTAATTTGCAATATTGCAGGTGAGACTTTTTCATAAAAGTCTTGGATTGCTTGATCTAGGACTGGAAACATAGTAAGATTTAGGCCTTTTTGCTTGCCAAAAGTGTAAGTCGCACCTTGATGACCACATAAGGGACTCACGACATCTGATAAAATATGAATTTGAACACCTTCAGGAATTTTATAGCGATTTTCTGTTGAAACAGAAGCTAAGTTTAATAAGGATTGACCGGAAGCAGGCAAGACATTTCCGTCCCTATCATAAAATTGATAACCTAAACCAGCAGCAATCCCCAGTCCTCCATCATTACTGGCCGTACCACCAACGCCAATATAGATTTCTTTAATCCCTTGATCGATGAGGTGGCGAATCAACTCTCCAATACCACAAGTTTGGATTTGCAGTGGCTTTCGTTGCTCTAGCGGAATTTTTCCAAGGCCAACCAAATCAGCAACTTCGAATAGGGCTAGTTGTTCGTTTTGAAAATAGCGCATGGCTTCTTTTTGACCAAAAGGTCCTGTCACTTTGATCCATTTTTCTTCAAGGTCAAGAGAATGTCTAATAGCATTTACAGTACCTTCCCCACCATCACCAACAGGGCAGAGGAGACACTCTACATCTGCTATCGATTGTTGGAAGCCTCTTTTTATTGTTTCAGCTACCTGTTGAGCTGTCAAGCTTTCCTTAAATGAATCTGGTGCAATTACAATCTTCATATTTTCCCTCATTCTAAACAGTCAATCAAAGGAAGAACTTCTAAAAAATCCCTCTTGTCAACATGATGTGGTATTTCCTGTTTCAGCACTTCTTTGGCACAAAAGGCGATTCCCAGTCCTGATGACTTCAACATTAATAGGTCATTGGCCCCATCACCGATTGCAACTGTTCTTTCTCTAGGAAGTTTGAGTTCCTCTCTCCATTTTTCCAGAATCTCTTTTTTGACCTCAGGACTTATAATTTGTCCAACTAATTTTCCTGTTAGAAGACCATCTTTGACTTCAAGCTGGTTGGCAGTGAAATAGGCAATACCAAGGGATTTTGCTAATCTCTCCAACTATTGGTGTAAATCCACCAGACACCAGAGCAACTAGGATGCCATTCTTTTGGAGAATAGAGATGAACTCTGGGACATTTAGCGATAGATGATTTGAGTTGAAGACGTTATCAAAGACCAAAATAGGAAGACCTTCCAACAAGGACACTCTTTTTCTTAAACTGCTTTCAAAGACCAACTCTCCTCGCATTGCCCGACTTGTAAGCTGCGCAATTTCCGCCTCACGATCTGCCTCTCTTCCCAACAAATCAATCACTTCTTCTAGGATTAAGGTTCCATCTACATCCATAACACACAAGCCTTTTACTTGAGACATTAGTTCTCCTCTCTAAACAGCCCAAAAATCGTATGAAGTCATCATACGATTTTATCTATTAATTAACTAAACTATGGTACAAGTCAAGGTATGACTTGCAGGCTGTATCCCATGAGAAATCACACTCCATAGCTTGTTTTTGTAGGTTTCTCCAAACGTCAGGATGATTTCTATACAAGTCCAAAGCTGTTTGGAAAGTCCAATTTAACCAATAAGGTGATAGATTGTCAAAGCTAAAGCCAGTACCGCTTCCTTCGATTGGATTAAATGCTTTAACGGTATCTCGCAAGCCTCCAACTTCATGGACCAATGGCAAGGTTCCGTAACGCATAGCCATCATTTGAGACAAGCCACATGGTTCAAAACGACTTGGCATGAGGAAGAGGTCACAAGCAGCGTAGATTTCTTGAGCAAGTTTGACATCAAAAGTGATATTTGCTGATAGCTTGTCTGGGTATATCTGAGCAAACCATGAGAAAGCTCCTTCAAAGCCTGGATCTCCAGTTCCCAAAAGAACAATCTGAACATCATTTTGCAAGATATGGTGAAGACTTTCGACCACCACATCAAAACCTTTTTGACGTGTCAAACGAGAAACAATTCCCACCAGTGGAACGTCAGCTCTAACTGGCAAGCCAACTCTTTCTTGCAATTTTGCCTTGTTTTTGGCTTTCCCAGACAAATCTTCCTGATTGAAATGATAGTCTAAAAGAGCATCCGTCTGAGGATTATAAAGATCAGCATCAATCCCATTCACGATACCAGATACTTTACCAGACTCCATTCTAAGAATCTGATCCAAGTTACATCCGAATTTACTGGTCATAATTTCCTGAGCATAACTAGGTGAGACGGTTGAAACACGATCCGCATAGAGAATACCTGCCTTCATCCAGTTCAGACAGTTGTTCCAGCGAAGGGTACCGTCAGCATAACGTTCAAAGCCAACTCCAAACAAGTCCCATAACATTCCTTCTGAAAATTGTCCTTGGAATTCCAAATTATGAATGGTTAAAACAGTTTTTATTCCTTGATAGGCTTGAATCCAACGGTATTTTTCCTTTAACAAGAAAGGAATCATGGCTGTATGGTAATCATGAACATGGAGAAGGTCAGGAATAAAGTCAATCCTTTCCATAGCCTCAATGGCAGCAAGTTGGAAAAAGGCAAAGCGCTCTCCGTCGTCAAAATCACCGTAAACATGACCACGGAAGAAATAATATTGGCTGTCAACAAAGTAGAAGGTTACACCATTTAATACTGTTTTCTTAATTCCACAATACTGTCTGCGCCAACCGACGCTCACCTCAAAATGAAGAACATCTTCAATCTGATTTCCAAATTTAGCCTCTACCATGTCATAGTAGGGTAAAATCACTGCAACTTCATGTCCCGCTTTTACAAGTGATTTAGGAAGAGCGCCAATGACGTCTCCCAAACCACCTGTTTTTGAAAAGGGTGCACCCTCTGCTGCTACAAATAAAATTTTCATGAATGAATATCCTCTGTTACTTTGCTACCTTTCTTAACGACAACTGGATGTTCTGCAGTTCCTCGAATCACAACACCAGGCTCAACTTCAACACCCTTGTCCAAGATAGCATATTCTACCTGAGCTCCTTCTCCAATCACAACACGAGGGAAGAGTAGGCTATCTTTAACCAGGCTATCCTTATGGATATGAATATTACGTGATAGAACAGAATTAGCCACTTGACCTTCAATGATACTACCAGACGCAAACTGAGAAGTACTTACCTTAGATGTATTAGCATAGTAAGTTGGTTCTTCGTTCTTAACCTTTGTATAAATCTTTTGGTTTGGTGAGAAGAGAGAATAGAATTTCTGTGATTCAAGCATATCTTTATTAGCTTGGTAATAAGACTCTACAGAGTGAATATTGGCTAGGTAGCCTGTGTACTCGTAGGCGAAAGCTCCCTCTTTTGCAGCCAAATCACGTAAAACATAACGCAATTTCTCTGGATGTTCTTTTTTAGCTTCTTCTTCCAAGCGTTCAATCAACCACGGTGTATCAACGACAAAGATATCTGTAGACATATTGAACGTTTCAGCTGTTGACTTGCTATCAAAGAGTTTATGAGAAAGAACATGGTCTGTTTCATCCACTTCTAAGATTGCATTTACTTCTGAAATATCTTTCTTAGCTAGTTTTTTATAAACTACAGTGATAGGCCCTTTTGTTGTACTATGTAGATGGAAAACTTGGTTCAAATCAATGTTAATCAAGACATCGCAGTTGAGGGCAACCGTTTGGTTTGATCCAGAGCGTTTTAAATAAGTAAGAAGCTGTTGGTAGTATTCTTTTCCTACTGTGCTACTCTCCACACGAGTATTGTAAATACCTAGATAATAGTGACTGAGAAGGGTTGATAAGCCCCACTCGCGTCCTGAACGGATATGGTCAAAGACTGAGCTGATATTATCCTGCTGGAAAATACCAAAGACACTACGAACACCTGCATTAGCAAGACTAGAAAGCGGGAAGTCAATCAAACGATATTTCCCACCAAATGGCAAACTTGCTACTGGACGGTGGTCCGTCAATGTCGACATATCATGAAAACCAACTGTATTTCCTAAAATGGCAGAATATTTATCAATCTTCATCTGTTGCTACCCCCACTACTTCATTATATCCTACAACTTGTACTTCATCTGTTCCATCAATTTCGACACCGTCAGAAATAATCGCACCTTCACCAATAATGGCACGTTTAATCTTAGCTCCTTGACCAATGATAGCTCCACTCATGATAACTGAATCAACAACTTCCGCTCCTTCGCGAACTTGCGCGCCTGTTGAAAGGATAGAATGTTTAACAGTTCCATCAACGAAACATCCGTCTACAACTAATGAGTCTTCCACATCAGCATTTGCTCCGAGGAAGTTTGGTGGTGAAATCAAGTTTCTTGAGTAAATCTTCCATTGACGGTTACGACTATCCAAGGCATTCTCTGGAGAAATGTACTCCATGTTCGCTTCCCAAAGAGACTCAATCGTACCAACATCTTTCCAGTAACCGCTAAATTCGTAAGCATAAACACTTTCACCTGACTCAAGGTAATTTGGAATGACATTTTTACCAAAATCTGACATATCTACATTGCTCTTTTCAGCAGCAACGAGCATATTGCGGAGACGTTGCCAATCAAAGATGTAAATACCCATAGAAGCCTTTGTAGATTTAGGTTGAGCTGGTTTTTCTTCAAATTCAACAATGCGATTATTGGCATCTGTGTTCATAATACCAAAACGGCTAGCTTCCTTTAGGGGAACATCAAGAACTGCGACTGTCAAACTAGCATTATTATCCTTGTGAGACTGGAGCATATCATCATAATCCATTTTGTAGATATGGTCCCCAGACAGAATCAAGACATACTCAGGATTGACACTGTCGATATAGTCGATATTTTGGTAAATAGCATGACTAGTCCCTTCGAACCAACGATTTCCTTCACTTGCAGAATAAGGTTGAAGAATAGAGACACCAGAATTGATACCGTCTAGTCCCCAGCTTGAACCATTCCCAATATGGTTATTGAGAGCAAGAGGTTGGTACTGTGTAATGACTCCAACATTGTGAATCCCTGAGTTGGCACAGTTTGAAAGAGCAAAGTCAATGATACGGTAGCGCCCACCAAATTGCACAGCTGGTTTTGCGATGCTTTGAGTGAGTTTACCGAGACGAGTTCCTTGCCCACCAGCAAGAATCAAAGCTAACATTTCATTCTTCATTTTCTACTCCTTTTTGGTTTTTACTTGTGACGGTTTTTGCAGATTTCAAGCGGCGTTTGATTTTCCAAACACTTGCTCCCATAGCCGGTAGGGTAAAGGTCAAGGTCTGCTCATAATCTTTCCATAGTCCTTCTTGCGTTTGAACAGTTTGATTATGTTCTTTCCAAACGCCTCCCCACTCTTCTAACTCAGTATTCCAGACTTCTTCATAAATCCCTGCAACAGGCAGACCGATTGTAAAATCTTTTCGTTCAACAGGTGCCATATTAAAGACGCAGACTAGCATGTCGCCCTTCTTACCCTTACGGATGAAGGAAAGAACACTCTGGTCTCGATTATCCGCATCAATGATTTCAATACCATCATAGCTGGTATCGATTTCCCACAGACAGCGATGATCTTTGTAAAACTGGTTTAGCTGAGAAGTGAAATACTTCATCTTAGCATTCATAGGGTCTTCTAGATTAGACCATTCCAACTGCTCTTCAGATCTCCATTCTAGGAATTGGCCGTATTCACTACCCATGAAGAGCAATTTCTTACCAGGGTGACAAATTTGGTACGTATAGAGATTGCGCAAGCCTGCGAATTGATTATAGCGATCTCCCCACATCTTGTGCATCATACTCTTCTTGCCATGAACAACTTCATCGTGTGAGAATGGTAGGAGATAATTCTCCTTGAAGACATACATAAAGCTGAAAGTCACTAGGTTAAAGTCGTATGTACGATAAATCGGATCTTCTTCATAGAAACGGAGAATATCATTCATCCAGCCCATATTCCATTTGTAGTCAAAGCCAAGACCATCTGAATCCTTTGTATCAGTAATCTGAGTAGCTGATGAACTTTCCTCAGCTATCATCATCACATCTGGATGAGCTAGTTTAATGACATCATTCAAGCGTTGAAGGAAATAATATCCTTCATAGTTGAGATTACCGCCATCTTTATTCGGTGTCCATGGGGCATCATCGTAATCTAGATAGAGCATGTTGCTAACCGCATCCACACGAATACCGTCCAAATGGTAAAAGTCAATCCAAAACTTAATGCTAGAAATCAAGAAGGACTGGACTTCATTCTTCCCAAGGTCGAAATTGAGTGCTCCCCAACCATAGTTATGAGCCTTATTATGGTCCTGATACTCAAAAGTCGGTGTCCCATCGTAATAGGCTAAGGCATCATCATTAATAGTGAAGTGACCAGGTACCCAGTCCACAATAATCCCAATATTGTTTAAGTGACATTCCTCAACAAAATCTTGAAACTCTTCAGGACGACCATAGGCATGCTCTAAAGCAAAGTAACCCATAAGCTGATAGCCCCAACTCAAACCGAGAGGGTGAGACATCAAGGGCATAAACTCAATGTGAGTATAGTTCATCTCAACTAGGTAAGGAATGAGTTCATCTTTCAATTGAGCAAAACTATAGGGACTACCGTCTGGATTTCTCTTCCAAGAGCCAGCATGAACCTCGTAAATATTGACAGGACGCTCTTCAAAGCTTAAGCGTTTTCTACGGGCTAGCCAGAGTCTATCCTTCCATTTTTTCTCTGGAATCTCTGTTAAAATCGCTCCAGTACCAGGTCGTGCCTCATACCGTACAGCCAAAGGATCAATCTTCATAAGCTGATGACCATTTGCACGTGTGATATGGTACTTGTAAATTTGGCCTTCTTGAGCAAAACTGGTAAAGACTTCCCAGACTCCAAATTCATTCCGTTCCATCGGAATTTGATTTTCAACCCAATTGGTGAAATCCCCTACCAAGTGAACTGCCTGAGCATTGGGTGCCCAAACTCGGAAAGTATAGCCAGACTCACCATCTTTTTCTTCCCTATGCGCTCCCAGATAATGCTGGAGGTGAAAATTCTCACCTGTCATAAAGGTGCGCAATGCTTCTCTTCTATCCATATACTCCCTTTCTGCTGTAAGCGTTTTCTGTGTTTTTATTATACTACTTTTTTAGAGAAGATTCAAGTAAATTACTATACTTCTTTAAAATTATTTTGAAAATCTACAAAAAGTTCACTTAGTTGTTCAATTGTAAATTAATATTTTTTCAAAAAAATTGCGAAAATGCATTTCTTTTTCTACTACAATACCAAAAAGTTCGTATTTTTTCTATGATTATTATTATTTTATAGCAAAAAAATAAAACCAGGAAAACAATTTCCTGATTTTACACGTTTGATGAAAATATATATCAAATTTTCTATACGAGTGAGTTATCAACTAAGTTCTTTCTATTCGTTCACTTCCAATGATCTGTTAGAATAGCGAGATAGATGGTCTTTATAAAACACTCAAGACAGCTAGACTAATATCATCTAACACATTGTCTTCTTTTGAGCGACTGTTGGTTACCAACATAGCTAAATTTCCTGCATTTTCAAATGGATAGGGTTCTGATTTAGCATTCACAACAACCAAGAGGTGTTCTTTCCCATGAACTTCATAGATAAGGCAGCCGCTATGTTCAATCGCAGAATGCACAAAGACATGATGGTAAATTTCATCATAGCTAGAGTAAGAAAAGGCATCAGTTTTTGTCTTCAATCGGATGACTTGACGAATAAATTCAATACTGTCTTGACGCTCATTAATCGAGTCCCAGTTCACTTGGTTCACACTGTCTGGAGCATTATAGCTATTCATAGCACGCTCTCTATCATCATGGGTCAACTCACCATTTTCACCAGTCGCAACTAGTTTGGTCCGACCAAATTCTTGACCGATTTCCATAAAGGCCATCCCTTGCATGAGTAGGTTCATAGCTGTGGCTGTCTCAACCTTACGCATGATTTGTTCTGAACTTTGGTCTGGATGAAGAGTTGCCAATAAATCGTGAAGATTGTAATTGTCATGGGCTTCCACATAGTTAAGTACTTGATTTGGATGTGTATAGGTTCCTAATTCACGACTGCCTAGGATTGCTTTAGCAAGAATTGGCTCTGTCGCAGCACCGCTGACAAAACCTGACTTGATAGCACCATAAACTTCTCCACCTTTGACAGCATCACGCTGATTGTCATTAAAGAAACCAATATTTGGCATTTCGTAGGCGTTGTCTTTCTTAGCCTTATCATAAGGTGCAAGACCTGTTCCCATGTCCCAACCTTCTCCATAGAGGATAATGTTAGGGTCGATTTCATCTAAGCTTTGACGAATCATCTGCATAGTCTTGACATCATGAATCCCCATTAAGTCAAAACGGAAGCCGTCAATATTGTATTCCTGAACCCAGTATAGAAGAGAATCAATCATATACTTGCGGAACATTTCGTGTTCACTGGCTGTTTCATTTCCAACGCCTGTTCCATTCTGGAAGGTACCGTCTGGATTCATACGATAATAGTAATCAGGGACAGTTGTTTGGAAAGGTGCATCAACAACTGAGAAGGTATGGTTATAGACCACATCCATAATAACACCAATACCCGCATCGTGGTAAGCTTGAACCATGGTCTTCAAATCACGAATAACCTGAGCTGGGTCGTCTGGATTAGTTGAAAAACTAGTTTCTGGCGCGTTATAGTTTTGTGGGTCATAACCCCAGTTGTAGGTTACATTCCCATCCTCATCGTATTCTTTGTGACGGTCTGCAATTGGTTGCAACTGAACATAATTGTAGCCCAGCTTCTTGATGTAATCAAAAGCAGTTGCTTGGCCGTACTGGTTAACTGTTCCAGTCTGTGCAGCACCTAAGAAAGTTCCTCGAAGATGTTCATCCACACCTGAGGTCGGTGATTTGGTCAAATCACGAATGTGCATTTCACAAATAACTGCCTTACATGGATTTGCCAAGCGCCAAGTAGCCTCTGAACCGTGCTTGACCTCGAAGTTTGCAACTTGCTTTTCTTCATGGCTCAGGATAGCTGAACGTTTGCCATCAGGACTGGTCGCGATGGTATAGGGATCGCGTGTCACTGTTTGGTGGTGAGGGAATTGGACTTGATACTGATAAGCCTTACCAGTCAAATCTTCCTCAACATCCAAACTCCAGACACCGATTGTATTGTCCTTGTGATTATAAGAGTAGCTATTGCCTCTCTCCATCTCAAAGGTCTTCCAAACAGGAGCATCATTAGCAGCTGATTCATAAACGACAACCTGCACTTCTGTCGCTGTTGGAGCCCAGAGAGCAAAACGAGCCTGATTGTCCTCTACACGGCAACCCAATTCCCCTTGGTAGCCCCAGTGGTGGTCGAAACTAGCGCTATTGATAGCCTTGTCAAAAGCAAAAGGATTTTGATTTTTATAGAAAGGACTTGCAATTGCAGGATTTTCAGAATAATAAATTCTATCATCGCCTTCCAAAATCCAGACCTCTGTTAAGAGGGGATAGTGATTAAAACGGATAGCATATTCTTTACTAGTTTGGCCTGTGTGAACCACAAAATTCAAGCTTTCTAAGGGATGAGCACTTGGGTGTTCAAAGCTAAATAAGGCTCCAAAATAATCTTCTTGGTAAGTTAGTAAATCAATTCGTTGATCCTTACTCTTTACAAAAGAGCAAGTGTCGTATTCACCATTCTTGCGATGGTAATGAATGCGCATAGGGTAGTTATACATTTTTATTTTTCCTTTTTACTTTTTAATTCGTTTCTATTTCACTAATAAATTCTTGACTAATCTCGTCTCGATTGACAAAAAATTCGATGTGATGATGGCAGACTTGAAGTTCAACTGGGGTATCTCCTCCATATTCCCCATCTAGGTTCAGCATAAATCGTTCTTGGTCATCTAAAACTTCTAAACGTAGTTTGCTAGTTTTAAGGTATTCGATATTGACGTCTGAGACATGCTGACCACCATTAATGGCCTGTATCAATAAGCCCAACATATCAAATAGCTTGTCTGTCTTGACCAAAATCAGAGTAAAATTACCATCGTCTAACTTGGTATCAGGCGCTAACTGCTCAAACCCTCCAATGGAATTGGTCAAGGCAACAAAAATCAAGGACACCTCTCCTTCAAAGACCCCCTGATCGTGTGTGATTCTCACTGGACGAACCTTGGTCTTAGGAAACATTTCAATGCCTTTAGCAACATAGGCAAAATAACCAAGACGCGTCTTGACTTCACTTGGAACACTGTAAGTCAATTCGGTTAAGGTTCCAGCAGCGGCAATATTAATAAAATATTTGTCGCCAAAAGCTCGTCCAATATCCATATGAATGGTCTCATTTTTAGCAATAATCTGAGCAGCCGCAACAGGATCACCCATTGGAATTTTTAGGGCACGCGCATAATCATTAGTCGTACCTGTTGGGATGATAGCAAGCCGAGGTCTCTTATCGAGCGAGGCAACCCCATTGACTACCTCATTAATTGTTCCATCACCACCTGCAGCAATAATCAAATCAAAACCAGCTTTGGCTGCTCTCTCAGCTTCTTTTTGTGCCGAAAGAGGTTCTGGAGTCGTTTGAAAGGCACTGGTTTCATAGCCAATATTTTCCAAAACATCCAGCACTTCTGCTATATTTTTCTTGATAATTTCCTGCCCTGAGGTTGGGTTATAAATTAAACGCGCACGTTTTCTTTCTTCTGTCATTGTTACAAACTTTCTAGCCAAGTTTCATCTCGAACTTCGATGCCAAGTTCTTGTGCTTTTTGCAGTTTACTTCCAGCATCTGCTCCTGCAACGACGAGGTCGGTCTTTTTAGAAACACTGCCTGTCACTTTGGCACCTAGACTTTCGAGTTTACTTTTAGCTTCTGAGCGCTTGAGTCGTTCCAATTTTCCGGTCAATACCACTGTCAAACCTGACAAGGCTGCGTCTGCTACTACAGTCTGACCTTTATAGTCCAGATTAACCCCAGCTTCTTTCAATTCTCTGAGGAGAATTTCAGAGCCTTCTGTCGCAAAGTAAGTCTGAAGACTCTTGGAAATCACGCCACCTAAACTTTCAATACTAGCCACTTCCTCTGGATCTGCCTGAGCCAGATTTTCAATCGAGAGAAAATGTTGAAGTAAAAGCTGACTGGCCTTACTGCCGACATGGCGAATTCCCAAACCAAACAAGAGTTTCTCAGCTGAGTTTTCCTTAGATGCTTGGATGGCCTGATACAGTTTAGTAGCAGACTTTTCCTTAACCCCCTCTAAAAGGAGAAAATCTTCCTCTTTCAAACGATAAATATCCGCCACGTCCTTAACCAAATTGGCAGCAAAGAGTTTTTCAACTACTGATGGACCAAGGCCTGTAATATTCATGGCATCTCGAGAGGCAAAGTGGATCAAACCTTCCATGATTTGGGCAGGGCAACGTGGATTGATACAACGGAGAGCCACTTCATCTTCAAAATGCAACAAATCAGAGTCACAACTTGGGCAGTTTGTAGGGATATCTAGTTTCTCTTCAGAAATCCGTTTGGACTCTACCACACGTAAAACGGCAGGAATGATATCTCCAGCCTTATAAACGATAACCGTATCGTCTTTGCGGATCTCTTTTTCAGCAATATAATCCACATTGTGTAGGGTAGCACGACTAACAGTTGTACCAGCAAGCTGAACAGGTGTCAGATTGGCAGTCGGAGTTACAACACCCGTACGGCCAACTGTCCAATCAACTGATAAGAGTTGAGCTTCTTTTTCTTCAGCTGGGAACTTGTAAGCCACTGCCCACTTTGGAGCCTTAACAGTAAAGCCGAGTTCTTCTTGGCTTGCTAGGTCATTGATCTTGATTACAACTCCATCAATATCATAAAGCAGATTTTCCCGTTCCTGTCCTACTTCTTGAATAAAATCCCAGATTTCATCTATGTTTTCAGCCAAGATTCGCTTAGGATTGACCACAAAACCTAGTTGTTCTAGGTGCTTCAAAACCTTTTCTTGACTATCACGAGTTGAAGGGCTGGCTTCTTGATAAAGGAAAGTGGCAAGATTACGCTTGGCAACTACTGCTGTATCCAGCTGACGCAGTGTTCCTGCCGCTGCATTACGAGGATTAGCAAATTCGGGCTCTCCATTTTCTTGGCGAGCTTGGTTAACCTGGTCAAAAGAAGCGCGTGGCATATAACATTCCCCACGAACTGTGATATCTAGTTCTTCTGGCAAGGTCAAAGGAATGTCCTTAACACGTTTGAGATTTTCTGTTATATTTTCACCAATAGAACCATCTCCACGCGTTGCCCCAGCAACTAAAATCCCCTTTTCATAAGTCAGCGAGATAGACAAGCCATCGATTTTCAGCTCACAAATATAGGTTGGGTGGGCCACTTCCTTACGAACACGCACATCAAAAGCTTCAAGCTCCTCACGTGAAAAAGCATCCTGCAAACTATAAAGAGGATACTGATGACTGTATTTTTCAAAACCATCTAAGACTTTGCCACCAACACGATGGGTCGGACTGTCTGCTAGCACTTGATCTGGATAGGCAGTTTCTAACTCAACCAACTCTCGGTAAAGGCGATCATACTCACTGTCTGAAACCGAGGGATTATCGCTGGTATAGTACTCAGCCGCATAGCGATTGAGCAAGGCGACTAACTCATTCATTCTTTTATTCATAAAACCATTTTACCATAAAACAAGCCCTCCTCACAAACGAGAAGGGCGGAAAAAACACTTAGATTGGAATTATTTTTAAAACTCAAGCAACCTTATATAAATTTTTCAAAATGAGTTCGAACATAAATAAACGATATACAAGACAAGATGATAACACCACTTCCAATTATCAGGAAAGAAGAGAGATGTACACTTGGCAGGACTGTCATAAATCCTTTTGCAATAGGCATAAATAGAATAGCTAAGGTAAAAATTGTACTTAGTACTCTCCCAAGAAATTCGCTCTCAACCTTGGTTTGTACTTGAGTAAAAAAGTGAATATTAAAAATCGTCATAAACAATTCACAAACTAAATTTCCAGAAAAGGAAAGAAAAGTTGGCAGTGGTAATCCCATCATAAAAACTCCGACACCTGTCAAAGCCAGTAAAATCAAAAGATTATAAACATTAGCTTTAATTTTACTAGCTAGAAGAGCCCCAATGATGGAACCAATAGCCCCCATAGTTAAAATACTTGCATAGGCTCCTTCTGACCCGTAAAGCTGATTCGAAAAGGGGAGGAGAAATTCAAAAGCTGCAAAAAAGAAATTAACGCTGGAAGCTACCAGCAAAAGGAAGAAAATTTCTTGCTGATGCCAGATATAGTGTAACCCATCCTTGATATCTACAAACATATCTCTCCCAGTAAAAGCCTTTTTCTCTCGAACTTTTGCTTCCTCTTTTGGAAGGAAAGCCACTAGAACAAAAGCAATGAAAAAAGTCAGCGAGTCTAGCAGTAGCGTCATATGGAGACTTGCAAACTGTAAAACAAGGAAGGAAAGAACAGGAGAGCTAACACCTACAACCTGCAAAACTAATTCTAGGCGAGAGTTATAGATCACAATCTCATCTTTCTCCACCACTTCAGTTATGATAGCTTTATTGGCTGTACGAGAAAATGCAAAAGCAATAGCCTGAACAATATTGGCAATAATCAAAGCTCCAATCATCCAGCTGTCATTTCTTATAAAAGAAATAGCCAGACAAAGAATCCCACAAACAAGGTCTGCCACCATTAAAATCTTACGACGAGAAAAACGGTCTGAAATGACTCCACCAAAGGGATTGACTAGAATAGATGTGACGAGTTCAGAAATCTGATACATTCCTAAAACTGTCTGTCCGATAGTTCCCATGGAAGCCAACCAGACACTATTGCCATAATCATAGAGCATATTCCCTATCCTGTTAACAGCTCCACGGCTAATCAACTGTACTGCATAGCGATTCATATAAAAACTCCTCTCAAATTTTGAAACTATTGTATCAAAACCGAAAGGAGCTTTTTATTTTTTCCCTTATTTGGGAAAATTAATCTTTGACAAATTTTTCGTAGTGTTCCTGATAGTAGGCTACTTGCTCTGGAAGACCTAGCACGTCAAAAATATGCATGGCCTCTTGCATTTGGCTACAACCTTCTTTACACTTTCCTTTTTGATATAAGGCAAAACCTTTTAAATAATGGAAAACATTACGCTCATAAAGCTTAATACCTTTACCAATAATCTTCTCTGTATAAGTCTCGAAATAGCTTGCATTGTCAAAAGAAAGATGCTCTAAACAATGCTGGTAACAATTGAGGGCCAAAATCAACACTAATCTCTTATGGCGACCAATCTCTTGGTAAAATTCCTCCCTCTCCATGACTTCTCTACCAATCCGAGTGACATAGTCCACATCGTAGAAACTATAGAGGTTCCCGAAAAGAATCAACTCATACATGGTCCATTCTTCTGTTTTGAAGAGATAATCTGCTACCTTATCCAAATCATCCTGCTTCATATCATAACTCGAATCTCTTTGACAAATCAGACCCTGTAACAAAATCCAGTTCAGCTCAAAATAAAGGGGAGTCGTCGAACTCTTAGCCTTTTCAAGTTGTTCTTCTTGAAGCTTTTGAAAACCTGCAATATCATTTGAGTAGTAAAGTGGGACAATCTGTGCCATCATAGCAACATGTTCATGATTTTGAAAATCCCTAGCCTTGTCCATGAAATTTTCAATGGTCACATGAATATTATCCAAAATTTCAAAAAAACGTGAGACTGCTAGGTCAGATTCCCCAAGCTCAAAGCGAGATAACTGAGAGGTTGAACAGGACTCGCCTGCTGCTTCCTTTAAAGAATAATTTCCACTTGTTCGAAATTCACGAAATACTTTTCCAAGATGTTCCATCTTTACACCTGCTCTGATAATTCTTCCCACTCAAGCATAGCTTCTTCCTGACGGTGGCTGATTTTGTCCAGCTCAGCCTGCAATTCCATCAGTTTGTCGGCATCGTTTGTTTCCAACATTTGTTCAGAAATGGCTTGGCTTTGACTTTCTAGCTCTTCAATTTCAGCTTCTAGACTTTCGATTTGTCGCATGAGCTTACGAACCTCTTTTTGACTTTCTTTCTGAGCTTGATAGTCATTAACTGGGCTTGCTTCTTTTGCTTGATTGCTGGTTGAAGCTTCCTCTGTCAGACCGACTTCCATTTCAGCCTTCTTATCGACATAATAATCGTAATCTCCCAAGTAAAGAGTCGAGCCATTCTCAGACAATTCCAGTACATGAGTTGCCACACGATTGATAAAGTAACGGTCGTGGCTGACGAAGAGAAGAGTTCCATCGAAGTCAATCAAGGCATTTTCCAACACTTCCTTGCTATCAATATCCAAGTGGTTGGTTGGCTCGTCCAGAATCAAGAAGTTGTTGTTTTCCAAAGACAATTTAGCCAAAAGCAAACGTGCTTTCTCGCCACCAGACAGCATGCCAACTGATTTTTTGACATCATCTCCTGAGAAAAGGAAGGCACCTAGACGGTTACGGATTTCAACTTCTGGTGTCAACTTAAAATCATTCCAGAGTTCATCCAGTACAGTATTACTTGGTGTCAGCTTGCTTTGGGTCTGGTCATAGTAACCAACCTCAACATTAGCGCCAAAGCGCTTTTCCCCCTTGATAAAAGGAATCTGGTCCACAATAGACTTGATAAAGGTTGACTTGCCGATACCATTTGGACCAACGATAGCGACAGCATTCATCTTACGAAGATCTAGGTTGATAGGTTGTGACAAGACTTCCCCGTCATAACCAATAGCCGCATTTTCAACAGTCAATACAACATTACCAGAGTTTTTTTCCGACTGGAAGGTCATATTGGCTGCTTTCTTGCCAGCTTCAGGTTTATCCAAACGTTCCATTTTTTCCAGTTGTTTACGTCGAGATCGGGCACGTTTGGTCGTTGAAGCTCGGACTAGATTGCGATTGACAAAGTCTTCCAGAGCCGCAATCTCCTTCTGTTGCTTTTCATAATTTTTTGCCTCAGTAGCTAGCTTTTGCTCCTTCAACTCGACAAAACGAGAGTAATTCCCCACATAGCGATCCAAAGAATGCTTGGTCAAATCCAGCGTAATCGTCGCAACCTTGTCCAAGAAATAACGGTCGTGGCTGACAATAATGAGGGCACCGCTATAGTTTACCAAGTAATTCTCTAGCCAGGCAATGGTTTCAATATCTAAGTGGTTGGTTGGCTCGTCCAAGACCAAGAGATTAGGCTTTTCAAGAAGCATTTTAGCTAGAGCCAAACGAGTATTTTGACCACCCGAAAGCTCGGCAATTTTCATCTGCCACATAGACTCGTCAAACTTGAATCCATTCAAAATCGCTCGAATATCAGCTTCATAAGTGAAACCACCTGCTTGGTGAAAATTTTCAGATAAGCGGTCGTAATCTGACATCAGTTTATCCAAATCCTCACCAGACTTTTCACCCATCTCCAGCTCCATCTGACGCAGTTGTTTCTCAGTCCGACGCAAATCATCAAAGACATGAAGCATTTCATCGTAGATAGTGTTTTCAGATTCAAAACGGCTATCTTGGGCTAGGTAAGACAGAGAAATATCTTTTTTCTTATTGATTTCTCCGCTAGTTAGCTCCTCTTCTCCAACTAAAATCTTCAAAAGAGTAGACTTACCTGCACCATTTTTCCCAACAAGGGCAATCCGATCTCGTTCATCAACTTGCAGGTTGATATTATCGAAAAGAACCTCTCCTGCAAAAGAACGTTCAATTTTATTAGCTTGTAAAATAATCATACAAGTAGTATAGCATGTTTCCCTAAGGCATTCAAGATAATGGTAAGTATTTTAGCGAAGGGTTTGTAACATAAAGTAAATTATGTAAAATTTATGTTAGATTCCTTCGCTATCTTGTTGGACTTTCTAACCAGCTAATCTTGCTTCAAATAGTTATCGCACAAGTCTATTATTTAATTCTTTTCATTATATACGTACGTATAGCAAATTGAAATAAGATGAGAACAAATCGATTGGGAAAGTAAAATTAATTTCTATAAATGTTTTAGCAATTGTTTCGTACTATTTTAGATTCAGTCTACTATATATACAATATTTTCGGAACATTCAACTTTTTAACTCTATTTATTACTAGATTTCATAATTAAAAAGCCTACCGACCAAGCTAGAAAGCTTGATACAATAGGCTTTTTAAAGACTGATTATTTAACAGCGTCTTTAAGAGCTTTACCAGCTTTGAATGCTGGAACTTTAGAAGCTGCAATTGTCATTTCTTTACCAGTTTGTGGGTTGCGACCTTTACGTTCTGCACGCTCACGAACTTCAAAGTTACCAAAACCGATCAATTGAACTTTTTCACCAGCTGCAAGATAGTCAGCTACTGCTGCAAATACAGCTTCAACTGCTGCTGCTGAGTCTTTCTTAGTCAATTCTGTAGCTTCTGCTACTTTAGCGATCAAATCTTGTTTGTTTGCCATGTTAACGATTCCTCCAAATAATTTCTAATTAACAAATATAATCATATCCTAAAATCCCTTTTAGGTCAAGTTAAAAACGCTATTTCTTCCCATTTTATTTATTTTTTAGGAATGGTAACGTACCAAAATAGCCCACGCATTCTCACCCGTGTGAGTTTGAATAATGGAACCTGTTTCTAAAACAGAAATTGGCTTTTCAACATAAGCTTGTAAGCTTTCTTTCATCTCTTTTGCCCAATCAGCACTACCAGAATATGAAATTCCAATCTCTGCTACAGAACGTTCAGAGAGAGATGTTGTCAACTCATCTAACCATTTTTTAAAGGTTTTAGTTCCACGACCTTTAACCATTGGCTGCAATTCATGGTCTTTCATTTGCATGACAACACGGATATTGAGAAGGGAGCTCAACAATCCAGTTACACGGCCAATTCGTCCACCTTTGACAAGATTTTCCAAAGTTGAAACGCCAATATAAAGTTCTGTGTTGTTTTTAACCTCTTCTACATGAGATAAAATTGTCTCCATGTCTTTGCCTTCTTGTGCTAATTTAGCAGCTTCGACAACTTGGAATTTCAAGGCTTGGTCAGTGAAGGAACTATCGATAACTGTCACATCGGCAGTAGATAAACTAGCACCTTGGCGCGCTGCTTCTACAGTCCCCGAAAGAGCATGGGACATATGAATAGCAAGAATCTGGCTACCATCCTTGCATAGGTTTTCAAACACTTCAGCAAAGACACCTACAGGCGGCTGGCTTGTTTTCGGAAGATTCTTAGCTTCTTGCATCAAGTGAAGAAATTTACCTTCTTCTTTCAAATCAGCATCAGAATAAACAACATTATCAATCATTACAGATAATGGAACAATTGTAATATCTAATTGCTTTACTAGTTCAGGTTCAATAGTAACAGATGAATCGGTTACAATCTTAATTTTTGTCATAGTATCAATCTTTCTATTTTAGGATTCAGATTGGTTTCCTTGCTTCTAATTATATCAAAAAAAAGATTAAAAATCCTAATGGAGTCAATCAAATTTTCTGTAAAATTTGATATAATCAACTTATAAGAAAAGAGGTGTCCTATGATTAAAAAAATTTACCCCATTTTTACCATTTTACTAGGTGCTGCTATTTATGCTTTTGGACTGACTTATTTTGTAGTTCCCCATCATCTCTTTGAAGGAGGGGCGACAGGCATTACCCTCATCACCTTTTATCTTTTTAAAATCCCTGTTTCCCTCATGAACCTGCTGATTAATATTCCCCTTTTCATCCTAGCTTGGAAGATTTTTGGAGCCAAATCCCTCTATTCTAGTTTACTAGGAACCTTAGCTTTGTCCGCCTGGTTAGCTTTTTTTGAGCATATTCCCCTTCATATTGATCTTCAAGGTGATTTACTAATCACAGCCCTTATAGCGGGAATCCTATTAGGAATTGGCCTTGGAATTATTTTTAATGCTGGAGGTACAACTGGCGGAACTGATATTCTAGCTCGTATTCTCAACAAATACACTCATATATCCATAGGAAAACTGCTCTTTATCTTAGATTTTTGTATTCTCATGTTGATTCTCCTAATCTTCAAGGATTTGAGATTGGTTTCCTACACGCTTTTGTTTGATTTTATTGTTTCTCGTGTTATTGATTTGATTGGTGAAGGAGGATATGCCGGCAAAGGCTTTATGATTATCACAAAACGTCCTGACCAACTTGCTAAGGCAATTAATGATGACCTCGGAAGAGGTGTTACTTTTATTTCTGGTCACGGCTACTATAGTAAAGAAAATTTGAAAATCATCTACTGTATTGTCGGTAGAAATGAGATTGTGAAAATGAAAGAAATGATTCATCGAATCGATCCTCAAGCCTTTATAACCATTACAGAAGCCCATGAAATCCTAGGAGAAGGATTCACCTTTGAAAAAGAATAAAAAGAGGTAGTGTAGTGATCTCAAAAGTTAGACTAAATCATCTATCTTTTGGGTTACAGACAACCTCTTTTTTGTTTTATTTACTCAAGCTCTTAAGACCAATTCCGAGTTACTTCTTCATCAGCCTTTAACTGATCCACTAATTGGTCAACTGAGTCAAATTTGGTCATATCTCGAATGCGATCAAGCCAATAAACCATGACGGTTTCCCCATAAATATCTTGATTAAAATCAAAAATATTGACTTCAAAACGTGCTTCTTCTCCATCAAAGGTCACATTTTTCCCGACACTAGCCATAGCACGATACTTCTGTCTTTGAATCTCAACATCAACGACATAAACGCCATCTGCTGGCATATAAGTACGGTCTAAAAGCACTAAATTCGCTGTCGGATAACCAATCGTACGACCACGAGCATTACCATGAACCACCATCCCTCTTGATGGAAGCGGTGCCCCCAAAAGTTCTCCTGCTTCTTTCACATTTCCATCTAAAATAGCTTGACGGATACGAGTTGAACTAATCTTTCCTTTCTCATCTTCTACAGGTGGAACAATGATAACTTCTCCATCAAAGTAATCCTTTAAATCTTCTGCCTTTTTTTGGTCAGAACCAAATGTATAATCAAAACCTGCAACAATAATTTTGGCATTCATAGCCTTGATATAAGTTGCAAAAAATTCTTCTGCAGTAAGACTAGCGAATTGACTACTAAAATCAAGGAGATATAATTCTTCTACACCTTCGCGCTTTAATTTCCTCTCACGTTCAGCAGGATTTAAAATATGTAAAAACAGATCAGGATGATAAGGCTCTAAAGCAATCTTTGGAGATTCATTAAAGGTCATAACGACGATAGGTAATAAATCTTTTCTCGCAGCCTTGTTGGCAACACGAAATAATTCTTGATGCCCCTTATGTATGCCATCAAAATAGCCGAGAACAACGACTGAATCAGATGGTGTGCCAATATCTTTTTGGTTTTTTATAGGAATAGTAATAATCATAAAATAATTATATCATAGCGATAGCTATTTCTGGAACAGAAAATCTGAAATGTCGTTTTTTTCACCTGAAGTGTACCTGTTTTCAAAAAGTACTTCACTCTATCGTTGCTTAACTATGAACTTTGCAATATTCTTCTCAAAAACTTGTAGGACATCTTCAAAAGTTTGAAAGGAGTGATTAGACTTGTTCGGTAACCTTAAAGTGTCATACTATCCTTATGTATGAAAAAGCAATGCAACTAACTCCTGAGAACTTTAAATTACTAATTGGTGCCGAAAAGGTAGAATTTAGAATCGAGGTACACCTATGGCTGTAAAATTTACAAAACGAGACAACTTAGGCAAGATATTTGAAGAGTTTCCTAAACTCCCTGATTTGAAGCAAGTCACTTTCCCTGATGACAAAGAAAAAAAGCCAAAGTAGAAAAGAAAAACTAGATGACTGCTTTTCAACAACTCCCATCTAGTATGTTTCAGACTGGCGCTATTTTTCTCTCCATCTGTTAGCTTGTATTCTCAGACAGTTTCAGCTAAAGAATATCTTTTCCCTTATCAGAAGGAACGGCTCAAGCCATTCAGACAAGTGAAGGGACGACAAGCCAATATTTGAAACCAGATACCAGTTCTTATAGTCAATTGAAATAAAATCTGAAGAAATCGAGTAGGAAACTCAAATCAATTTTTAACAGTATTCTATTCCAGATTCAATCCACTATACATATTAAAAAGTATGGGTACCAAAACAAAAAAACAGGCTCTCCGAAAACTCGGAAAGCCTTAGTTTATGCTACTTCTAGCTTCCTAGCCTTTATATTTCAAGGCTCGGGATAAAAAGGTTCACTGGACCTTTTTATTTAGCGATTGGGTAAACAGAAACTTGTTTTTTATCGCGTCCTTTACGTTCAAAGCGTACTACGCCTTCAACTTTAGCGAACAAAGTATCGTCTCCACCACGTCCAACGTTTACACCTGGGTAGATGTGTGTACCACGTTGACGGTAAAGGATTGATCCACCTGTTACAGTTTGTCCGTCAGCTGCTTTAGCTCCAAGACGTTTCGCTTGTGAATCACGTCCGTTTGATGTAGAACCTCCACCTTTTTTGTGGGCGAAAAGTTGCAAGTTGTTAAGAGTCATTTTTAACATAATGTTTTCCTCCGTGTTAGTTTTCTGTGATAACTCTGGTTTGGACGAACTCTGAAGAGTTCTCCGATAAGTTTGCCATACCTAAGAAAAATGATTCAAAGAATAACTGGGTCATTTCTCTCTGGTGTGAAGGAAGATCTTTTGGAATTTCAACCATCAGATAGCCACCTTCATCTTCGTTTAATTCTAAGATTGGTTCATAGCCTGCAAATTTCTCAATAGAATTGATAAAGTTAATGGCAAGCGTAGAAACCGATGCACACACGACATCTAAGCCGTATTCGCCACTCTCGGCGTGTCCAGTAATTTCCGCATTCCTCAGCTCGCCATCTTCGGCTCTCTCAAAGACTGCTTGTATCATGTGTTCTCCTTAAAATTAAGCATTGATTGCGTTGATGACAACTTTTGTATATGGTTGACGGTGACCTTGTTTACGGTGGCTACCTTTTTTAGGTTTGTACTTGTAAGTAACAACTTTCTTTTGTTTTCCTTGTTTTTCAACAGTTCCAACTACAGTAGCTCCAGCAACAAGTGGAGTTCCGACAACAGTGTTTTCACCACCAACAAGAACAACTTCGTTAAAAGTAACTTCTTGACCAGCTTCAACGTTCAATTTTTCAACGTAAACTGCTTGACCAACTTCAACTTTAACTTGTTTTCCGCCAGTTTTGATAATTGCGTATGTGCTCATTATGCACCTCCTATGATTTTTATGGGTTTCCCCGATTTTTTTGTGAAGACTCGCCTAGCATCGTGGGACAAACCACTTAAACTTGAATAATCAAGCAACGATGTTCGTGCGGTTGCACAGGATCGTGCATAGTCAACTCTTCAAGTATAGCATATCTCCTATTTTCTTACAAGTAATAACACCTAAAATGAAGCTTTTTCTTTTACTTTTTTCCGCCACGAGGCAAAAAGCATGCTGAGGTAAAAAATACTCATCATAATAGGAACACCAAGAATGGTCTTTTCATGATAGAAAATCGTCAAATAGGCTGAAAAAACAACGCCAAGGACAAAACTACTAAGCAGGCTAACAAATATGAACCCTTCACGCAAAAAAGGAGTGTGCTTGGTTCGGAAATAATCTCCAAAAGCCAACATGGTCCGTTTGATATTCCCTGTCATAAAGGCATTATTGTAAGCAATACCCGATACTTCTCCAAAAGCAGTTGTAACCAGTCCCATACAGAAGGCCAAGGGCGGTACTAGATAGATATTATCCACAGTCTGAGGCACAAAACCAATAACTATTGAT
This sequence comes from Streptococcus sp. k-378, assembly GCF_013277505.1. Classification (NCBI taxonomy): domain Bacteria; kingdom Bacillati; phylum Bacillota; class Bacilli; order Lactobacillales; family Streptococcaceae; genus Streptococcus; species Streptococcus sp. k-378. The sequence goes on from NZ_VMNC01000003.1 coordinate 25,253, forward strand.
AAGATTGCCAAAGGAATCAGTGACAGAATTGGTTTTTTCACAATTCTCAATTTTTCCTTATAAACAGTTAATAAAAAGACCCCCATCATAAAAGCTAGCAAGGTGAGAACCTTGTCCCTAACATCCGAAACATTATTTTGTATTAGCTCTACCGAAAGAAAGACGACATTCCCAGTTTGTCCAGCTACAAGGGTATTTCCTCGTACAATAAAAGTATAGGCATCTACATAACCTGCACAAAAGGTCAAAAAAAGTGCTAACCTTTTAGACTGACGTGATATTTTTCTTATAGGTAATAACCTCATTTTCCCTCCCATTGTATTTTCTCTTTAGAAATATTGTACCATTTTCTTTCTAAAAAATCGTAGACTACCATTTAGATTTTACTATTAGCATAAAAATAATAATAGACAACTATTTATCCAAAAATAGATAGAGGTAACATGTTGATAAACAAAGCATATAAACCTTTAGTAAAATCATTTCCATGAAACTAGAATAGAGCCCCTCTTAGCAAAAATCATTATTTTAATTTATTTCCAATCACTCCTTGACATAAATAACTCTCACCAATAAAAGACTATGTCTTAAAAAAATGGTATAATAAAATCAATACTTGGGCTTGATGGCTATGCTACTAATAACAATTAGGAGAGAAAATCAGGCACTTGTTAACAACAAGGATTATCCCCTTGAGATGAAAGGAACTTTAGAAATCTTATGATGAACATGCAAAACATGATGCGTCAAGCACAAAAACTTCAAAAACAAATGGAACAAAGCCAGACCGAACTTGCTGCCATGCAATTTGTTGGCAAATCTGCTCAAGACCTTGTCCAAGCGACCTTAACTGGAGATAAGAAAGTTGTCAGCATTGATTTCAATCCAGCTATCGTTGACCCAGAGGACCTTGAAACTCTTTCTGATATGACCGTTCAAGCCATCAACTATGCTCTTGAACAAATCGATAAAACTACCAAGAAAAAACTGGGTGCTTTCGCTGGGAAATTGCCATTCTAAAAACAAGGAGCTAGAACAATACTTGTCGATAACAAAGGCTAAGAAAGGTGCAAAAATTATAAAAAACGCATAATAGCAGGTGTCAAAACACTCAATATTATGCGTTTTCTCATGAAAAAATTCTCTTTTCATACTCATTTAAAATCAAAAAGGGAATTTATCGTTTTACAGATATGTATATTACAGATTTCCATAGGTCGTATATAGACAGGATATTATCGCTTGGAAGTTGTCCTTTTTGACACCAATCAGTAATTTAGTTCTCAGGAGTTAATGGCAGTGCTTTTCGTACATAGTTTCATAACTACAGTATAGCATAGTATATCGCTTTATAGTTTTCACTATTGATGAACAGCTTGAGCTGCTGTGATAAGGGTCAACTTGTACACATCATCAGCATTACATCCACGAGAGAGGTCGTTAACAGGCTTGTTCAAACCTTGTAAAACAGGTCCTACAGCCGCAAAGCCACCAAGACGTTCTGCCATCTTGTAGCCGATATTTCCTGCCTCGATACCTGGGAAGATGAAGACGTTTGCTTGACCAGCTACTGTACTTCCCGGAGCTTTCAGAGCAGCAGTTTCTGGAACAAAGGCCGCATCAAATTGTAACTCACCATCGATTTCAAGATCAGGACGCAAGTCGTGAGCAATTTTAGTTGCTTCTACGACCTTATCAACGCTTTCGCCAAAACCTGAACCCTTAGTAGAATAGCTTAGCATAGCAATTTTAGGCTCGATGCCAAACATCTTAGCTGTGATTGCTGAGTTGATGGCAATTTCAGCCAAGGCTTCTGCATCAGGATTGATATTGATAGCACAGTCTCCAAATAGGTAACGTTCCGTACCACGAACCATGAGGAAGGCACCTGAAGTACGAGTCACATTTGGACGAGTTTTGATGATTTGTAGGGCTGGGCGGACTGTTGAAGCTGTTGAGTGAATAGCTCCAGATACCATTCCATCAACCAAGCCCAAGTAAACCAACATAACACCAAAATAGTTGACATCTTCAACCAAAACCTTGCGTGCATCTTCTTCAGACATTTTGCCCTTGCGACGCTCCACCAAGGCAACAACCATTTCTTCAAATTGAGGATAATGTTGAGGGTCAATAACTTCATAACCATCCATGATCCCTTCGATTTCAAGATAAATTTTAATTTTTTCAGGATTTCCAAGCAAAACAGGAATCACTTCTGTTTCTTTTACCAAGCGTTTAGTTGCTTGCAGAATACGAGGCTCTTCCCCTTCAGGGAGAACAATACGAGCATTTTTACCAACAAGGTTGGCTTTGAGACTTTCAAAAACTTCCATGAGTTTTCTCCTTTTAGATAATAATTATACTCTGAATCAGTTTTTATAGAGTATTAGTTGATAACTGGGTAATAAGGTTGCTAAAATCATCCGGCAAGGGACTTTCTAACTGCAAGTCTTGCTCTAAAAATGGATGATAAAAAGATAGGAAATGGCAATGCAGAGCCTGACGTTGAATGCCGTCATCCAAGCTACCACCGTACAAATCATCGCCCAACAAAGGAAAACCAATATGAGAAAAATGGACTCGGATTTGGTGGGTTCGTCCAGTATGCAGACGAATATCAACCAAGTGGATATTTCCATAAGAAGCGACAATCTTGTAAGAAGTATGGGCATACTTTCCACCTTTAGCCACCCGTCTGGTGATAATAGAGTCTTCGTCACGCGCAATCGGAGCAATAATTTCCCCCTCTGACTCCAAGTGACCATCACCTTTAACCAAAGCAAAGTAGCGTTTTTCAATGGACTTCTTCTGCAACTGCTTGTCTAATCGTGCATGGGCATAGCCGTGCTTGGCAAAGAGCATCAAGCCAGAAGTATCCCTATCAAGCCTGGTTACAATATGAACCTGCTGATTTTCGTAATTTTGCTTGACGTAGTAACCCTTGATAAAATTGGCAATGGTATTAGAGTGATTGACACTAGGAATAGAAGCCACTCCATAGGGTTTGTTTAAAACTAGAAAATGATCATCCTCATAGAGAATGTCTAATGGTCTCTCGATAGCTTCTAGAGTTTCAAAGCCTTCCTCAGCGGGAATATCGATAGTAACGCGGTCTCCAAGATCCAATAGATAGGTTGCATTTTGCGGTTGGTCATTGACCAGAATAGCTCCACCTCGAAACTTAATCTTGGCCAGAAGCCCCTTAGAAACCTCATGCTTTTTCAAAAAGGTTTTAACCTTGACATGCTCATCTGCGATAAATTCAAACCTCATTCGTCCACCTCGCCGATAAAGGCATCCTTAACGCGGTTCCAGAAACTGGTATGGCTAGGAGTCGCGACAAAGTGAATCTTATGATGATCAATTTGATACTCGATTCGCTCGATACTACGAAAAGAATAGACACTATTGTCAACCGAAATGGTGTGGTAATCATTTCTTGTTGGAATGAGTTCAATCTTATCCTTCTTAGGAACGATAATGGAAGAGCCCAGCGTTCGATAGACACGATTATTGAGGCTGGCAATTTCCGTTAATTGCAAAGCTTCAATGGTAGGGTGTAAAACAGCACCGCCAAGAGACTTGTTATAAGCCGTACTACCAGTCGGCGTTGAAACTGTTAGCCCGTCTCCACGAAAACGTTCAAAGGGAACACCATTGATGACAATATCTGCCACCATGGTTCGATCAGACCTGCGGATGCTAGCTTCATTGAGGGCACGAAAAATCTTGACCTCTCCATTTCCAAGAAAAACCTTCACATTTAGAACAGGGTAAGAAACCCTTGCTCCGGTATCTAGCTGCAAATTGGTCATTAACTTATCCAACTCAAAATCACGATAATCGGTATAAAAGCCCAGATGTCCTGTATGAAGACCGATAAAGCGTACCTTATCAAGTTGGTCTTCGTACTTATGAAAGGCCGACAAGAGCATGCCATCTCCACCAATGGAAATGACAATGTCCGGACTGCTATCATTGAGTATAAACTGATTTCTCTTCAAACGATCTCGCAATTCATACAAAACCCTTTGACTCTGCGGTTTTCTATTGGCTATCAGATCAATTCGTTTACCTGTATTCTTCATCTGTATCGTCACTGTTTCCTACACCGTCATTTAATTTTCTACTCAAGGGATCAAAAAGAGCCTGGGCTTCCTGGATATCATCACGAATTTCACCCATTTCTTCATCCAACTGATGGGCGATTCTAGCTGTAATTTCCAGTCGCTTCTTAATCTCATCTGGGAAATCCCCTTGGTACTTGTAGTTGAGAGAATGTTCTATCGTTGCCCAGAAATTCATGGCCAAGGTACGAATTTGAATTTCTGCCAAAATGGTCTTGGCTCCATTGATGGTATCAACCGTATATTCTACTACCACATGATAGGAACGGTAGCCTGAAGCCTTTCGATGAGTAATGTAATCTCGCTCCTGTATGATTCGCATATCCTGACGCTTATGCAAAATCTCCACTACTTCCTTGACGTCATCTACAAACTGAACCATCACACGTAAGCCAGCAATATCCTGCAAATCGTGCTCTAAGGTCGCATAAGTAATGCCACGACGAGCCATTTTTTCTTTGATGCTCTCAATTGGCTTGACCCGACCCGTCACAAACTCAATCGGAGAATGCTTATTTTGCTTACGATATTGCTTGCGAATACCACGAAGTTTAATCTTTAACTCACCAACAGCTTGAATGTAAGGATCTAGAAATTCTTCCCATTCTAAGGTCATATATTCTCCCTTGTTCTCATATTATCCGTCAAAAATATCTTTGATTTTTTCTCCAGATTCATATACAATAAATACAATGCTTATTATACCATAAATCCGCTTTCAACGATAAAGAAAAGGTAAGAAAAATGAAACATTTAGAAATTGAATTGAAAACACTCTTGAAAAAAGATGAGTATGATCGTCTAAAAGACCAGTTCACAGGTGTCACTCCTGTTCTTCAAAAAAATTACTACATCGACACACCTGATTTTGAGCTGCGAGAAAAGAAAGTTGCTATGCGCATTCGAACCTTTGAAGACTGGGCAGAATTGACACTCAAAGTCCCGCAGAGTGTTGGAAACATGGAATACAACCAAAAATTGCAACTAAAAGATGCTGAAAACTATCTGAGCAAGAAAGAATTTCCTCAAGGGATAGTATTGGATGAATTGGCGAAACATGGTATCCAAACTAGTGAATGGCAGGTTCTTGGTTGTCTAACAACGCTTCGCTATGAAATGCAAACAGCTATTGGCCTCATGGCACTGGATGAAAGTCAGTACTTTGATATGACAGATTATGAATTAGAGCTTGAAGTGGAAAATCATGAGCAAGGCAAACAGGATTTCCAGCAATTTTTAGAGGAAAATCAGATTTCCTACCAAAAAGCTCCTTCAAAATTGGTTCGATTTGTCAAAAGCATGAAAAATAGCTGAAATAATCTCCATTTTTTGGTAAAATAGAAAAGATAAAAATACACAGGTTCTAGTTCATATATGTAAGATAAATATCACTAGGATTTAAAAAGTTTACAGAGGACGGTCTATAATGTCAGATAGAAAAAACATGAAACTTTTCGCACTCAACTCTAACCAAGAGATTGCACAGAAAATTGCTGAAGCTGTTGGTGTCCCACTTGGAAAACTATCATCACGTCAATTTTCAGACGGAGAAATCCAAGTGAATATCGAAGAAAGTGTCCGTGGTTATGATGTTTACATCATCCAATCAACAAGTTTCCCTGTCAACAACCACCTAATGGAATTGTTGATCATGGTCGACGCTTGTGTGCGTGCAAGTGCCCACAGTATCAACGTTGTCCTTCCATATTTTGGCTATGCACGTCAAGACCGCATTGCTTGTCCTCGTGAGCCACTTACAGCAAAACTAGTTGCCAATATGCTGGTTAAGGCTGGGGTTGATCGTATCCTGACTCTTGATTTGCATGCCGTTCAGGTTCAAGGATTCTTTGATATTCCTGTTGATAACCTCTTCACAGTGCCCCTATTTGCAAAACATTACTGCGATAAGGGTCTACTTGGGTCAGATGTTGTTGTCGTCAGCCCTAAAAATTCAGGTGTAAAGCGTGCTCGTAGCTTGGCTGAATATCTTGATGCTCCTATCGCCATTATCGACTACCCTCAAGACGATGCAACTCGTAACGAAGGTTATATTATTGGTGATGTTGAAGGTAAGAAAGCCATCTTAATTGACGATATTCTGAATACAGGACGTACCTTCTCTGAAGCTGCTAAAATCGTTGAACGTGAAGGGGCTACAGAAATTTATGCTGTTTCTAGCCACGGCCTCTTCGTCGAGGGAGCTGCTGAACTTCTTGACAATACTAAGATTAAAGAAATTCTTGTGACTGATTCAGTAGCAACAAAAGAAAAAACTCCTAAAAATGTATGCTACATCACTGCTAGTGAGTTAATTGGTGATGCTATCGTCCGTATCCACGAAAGAAAACCAGTCAGCCCACTCTTTGCCTACAACAAAAAGAAATAAGGTGATTCTTTGATTTATTTGGACAATGCTGCAACGACTCCTATGTCAGCAGTTGCTATTTCAGCTATGACCAAGGTGATGCAAGAAACCTATGGAAATCCTTCTAGTATTCATGGGCATGGTCGTCAAGCTGGCAAACTCTTGCGAGAAGCCCGTCAGGAACTAGCCCAGTTACTAGGGACAAAACCTCAACATATCTTTTTCACTTCTGGTGGGACTGAAGGCAACAATACTGCCATCATTGGCTACTGCCTTCGTCATCAAGAACAAGGAAAACATATTATCACAACTGCCATTGAGCACCATGCCGTCCTTGAAACCATTGATTACTTGGTTCAACACTTTGGGTTTGAAGCAACCATTATCCAACCAGAAAATCAAGAAATCACAGCCCAACAAATTCAAAAGGCCTTACGTGATGATACGATTTTGGTTTCTACCATGTTCGCCAATAATGAAACTGGAAACCTACTGCCCATTGCTGAAATTGGCCAAATACTCAAGCAACACCCTGCTACCTATCATGTCGATGCAGTTCAGGCTATTGGTAAAATACCAATTCATCCCGAAGAATTGGGCATTGATTTTCTCACTGCTTCTGCCCACAAGTTCCATGGTCCTAAGGGAATCGGTTTTCTCTACGCATCTAGCATGGATTTTGATTCCTATCTTCATGGCGGAGACCAAGAACAGAAAAAACGAGCCGGAACTGAAAATCTAGCTGCCATCGTGGGTATGGTTGCAGCCCTAAAAGAAGACCTAGAAAAACAGGAAGAACATTTCCAACATGTACAAAATCTAGAAACTGCCTTTCTTGCAGAGCTAGAAGGAATTCAGTATTACGTGAATAGAGGAGACCATCATCTCCCTTATGTTCTCAATATTGGATTTCCTGATCAGAAAAATGACCTTTTACTCCTTCGGCTAGATTTGGCTGGAATTTCTATCTCTACTGGCTCAGCCTGTACGGCAGGCATTGTCCAATCCAGCCATGTTCTTGAAGCCATGTACGGGGCAAATTCAGAACGCTTGAAGGAATCCGTTCGTATCAGTTTGTCGCCACAAAATACTGTTGAAGACCTACAAACCCTCGCAAAAACCTTAAAAGAAATTATCGGAGGTTAGCCATATGGCATTTGAAAAAACCATTCAGTTAAAAAATTGTCGTTACGACTACACTCTTAGCCCTTCTGTTAAAAAATTCACCCTCAAAGATAACACCTTTTTTGAGACTAAGGTTGGTAACTATGAATTGACTCGCCTTTTGGAAAAAGTGCCAAACAGCGGTGAAGGCTTCCAACTCAAAATCATCATTAACAAGGAACTTACAGGGGCTAAAATCAATATCACTGACAAGTTTGGTCTTCGTCTAGTTGATATTTTCAAATCAGAAGACCACCACATTCATCAGGAAAAATTCTACTTCCTCATGGATAGCTTGGTAGAACGTGGTGTCTTTACAAAATCAGAAAGATAGGTCCCATATGTTTGAATTGACCTATAAGGACAGCTATCATGTAGAGCGTACACTCAAGTATGAGGATTATGAAGCTCTCATGCTGGCTTTGTCAGGATGTGTGACCCTGCCAGATACACTTTATGTAACTTCTCTGACTTTTAATAGCCAGAAAATTTATCAGGGTCTGGTCGGAGACCTCTACCGTTTTCTATCACATACAGATTTTTTACATCAAAACTAAGATTTTTCTTAGTTTTTTCTTGTTTTTGTTGATTTTTTCACAATGTTTCTATAAAATAGAAGAATAGAAAGGTTGTGATTTTGTGAAAGATAAACAGTTTGCTATTCCAAAAGCTACAGCAAAAAGACTCTCTCTCTACTATCGAATTTTTAAGAGATTTCATGCAGAAAAGATTGAACGTGCCAACTCTAAACAAATTGCAGAGGCTATCGGTATTGATTCAGCGACCGTACGTCGTGATTTTTCCTATTTTGGTGAACTTGGTCGTCGTGGTTTTGGCTATGATGTCAAAAAACTGATGACATTTTTTGCCGATTTGCTCAATGATAACTCTATTACCAATGTCATGCTGGTTGGTATTGGAAATATGGGCCATGCCCTTCTCCACTACCGCTTTCATGAGCGTAACAAGATGAAGATTATCATGGCATTTGACCTGGATGACCATCCTGAAGTCGGTACCCAAACTCCTGACGGGATTCCCATTTACGGAATTTCTCAAATCAAGGATAAAATCAAGGATGCCGATGTCAAGACTGCTATCCTGACCGTTCCCAGTGTTAAGTCACAAGAGGTTGCTAATCTCTTGGTAGATGCTGGTGTGAAAGGAATTCTTAGTTTTTCACCAGTCCATCTGCATTTACCAAAAGATGTGGTCGTTCAGTATGTCGATTTGACAAGTGAACTCCAAACCCTCCTCTACTTCATGCGAAAAGAGGATTAGAAAGCGAAAATCATTTTATGAAAAAACCAGTTATTGGGATAACAGGAAACGAAAAAACTCATCCAGATGATGACATCATGATGAGCTACGCAGCAAAAGGCTTTGTGGAAGGCGTTAAAGACGCTGGAGGGATTCCCATCATCCTACCGATTGGTGATCAAGAAATGGCCTGCCACTATATCAGTATGATTGACAAGCTCATCTTGACAGGTGGGCAAAATGTTGATCCAAAATTCTATGGTGAACCAAAAACCATTGATAGCGATGACTACCACCTTCAAAGAGATATATTCGAACTAGCCCTCATCAAAGAAGCTATCAAACAGAAAAAGCCTATTTTCTCCGTCTGCCGTGGTACCCAACTCTTTAACGTTGCCATGGGCGGAACTCTGTACCAAGATATCGAAGATCATTGGCAGAATTGTTCTGCCGAGTACACAACTCAACGCTTGGTGACAGAACCTGATACTGTTCTCCGAGAAATCTATGGAGAAATCTCCCATATCAACTCCTTCCATCACCAGAGTATCAAGGATTTAGCACCAAATTTAAAGATTGCGGCTCATGATCCTAAAGATGGTATTATTGAAGCTGTCATGAGTACGGATGATGTTGCCTTTCTCGGTGTCCAATGGCACCCAGAATTTCTATTTGAAAATCGCCCCAAAGATAAAAACCTCTTTGACTATGTTGTTAATGAACTTTAGATTAAATCTGTCTTTTCACGGTAACTAAAGTAACTAGATTGTGAGACAATCAAATGGTCCAAGAGGACAATCCCCATCAGGTCGCAGGCTTCTTTAACAATTTTAGTGACATGATCATCATTTCGGCTAGGGGCTACCGCTCCCGAAGGGTGATTGTGGACCAAGATGAGTGAAGTCGCCATATGCTTGATAGCATAGTGAAGAATCTCTCGCGGCTCAGCGATACTACGAGTTGCAGAACCGATAAAAATGGTCTGTTGATGAATGATTTGATTTTGAGTATTGAGATAGAGCGCCACCAGGTGCTCTTGTTTTTTGTCCCCTAATTCCTGTTGCATCTTCTTGGCCAATTTTTGGCTGCTGAGAATACTTTCCATCTCAAGGGTCTCGTATTTGTGAATACGATGCCCCAATTCAATCATAGCTTGCAACTCTATAGCCTTAACACGGCCGATACCAGACAGACTCTGCAATTCCTGCAGGGTCATTTTTTTCAAATCCGTTAGGCTTGAAAGATTGCTCAAGACTTTCTGGGCAATTTCAAAAACGCTGGCTTGACGTGTTCCTGTCCTGAGTAAAATAGCTAGTAACTCTTGATTACTGAGCGCTTCAACTCCTTCCTTGGCCAGTCTTTCTCTTGGTAATAGTGAATCTTCTTGGAATGAAATACTGTACATAAAAATCCTCCTCACTTTATTATTCGTGAGAAGGATGAAAAATTAGATTTTTTTCTCAATTGGGGCCACACTAGCCAAAAGTTTTTTCAAACCTACTTCTGGGAAATTGATTTTCAATTCCTGCGTAGCACCGCTACCTGAAACTTCCACAACAGTTCCCTCTCCCCACTTCTTGTGGAGGGCAATGTCACCAATGGACCAATTTGCCTCGCTAGAAGCTGATTTTGCTCCAGCTGTAAATTGACCAAATGGGAGACCGCTTGACTGGATAGATTTTGGGGCAGCACTGCGTTTACGGTCTTGAAGAGCCTGAGCAAGACTCATACCTTGACCGAAGGCAACCCCACCACTGCTATAAGATGCCTTAAAGCTTGTATTTGCTGGACGAGCCAGACCTTGATACTCAAGTAAGTCCGAGCTGATTTCGTTAATAAAACGAGTGGGACGGTTGTAGTTGGTACGACCAAAAAGCAGGCGCGAGTTGGCATTTGTTAGATAGAGAATTTTCTCTGCACGCGTAATTCCTACATAGGCCAGACGGCGTTCTTCTTCTAATTCATCTGGATCCTCGGCTGCACGACTAAGTGGAAAGACATTTTCTTCCATCCCAATCAAAAAGACAACTGGAAACTCGAGACCTTTGGCAGCATGCAGGGTCATCAAGGTCACTTCTGATGTCTCCTGACTACCTGAATCTGTGTCCGCAATCAAAGCCAAGTCATTTAAGAAACGACTCAGTTTGTCCAGACCAGTTTCCTCTTCTGACTCATCAGAGGTGTCATCAAAGTTTTTCGTCACAGAGAGGAACTCCTCGATGTTTTCTACACGAGCCTTGCTTTCTAAGGTCGCTTGGGCGTTAAGAATATCGACGTAACCTGTTTTTTCTAGGACGGCCTCAACCAACTCAGTAATGCTTAAGTGGTCCAGTTGCTCTCGCAAATCTAACATCATATTTGCAAAATCCCAGATAGACTGGGCTACTTTACCCTTGATACCAGACAACATGATATTGGCTGAAGCATCTAGCATAGACATGTTTTGCATATTTGCAAAGTCACGAATTTTCTCAACAGTACCTGGCCCAATTCCACGTTTTGGTTCGTTGATAATACGCTCAAAACTGATATTGTCACTCAAATTAGCAATAAGATTAAGATAAGCGATAATATCGCGGATTTCCTTACGGCTGTAGAACTTGGTTCCACCAACCATGGTATAAGGAATGTTTGACTTGAGCAGGGCTTCCTCAATAGTACGAGACTGGGCGTTAGTACGATAGAGAACTGCAAAATCCTTGTGAAGGAAGTTTTGACTCCGACCAAGTTCATCGATAGTTCTGGCTACAAATACAGCCTCATCTAGCTCATCATTGGCACGATAGTAAACGATTTGCTCCCCATCAGCATTCTGGGTCCAGAGATTCTTAGGACGGCGGTTTTTGTTGTTTTTAATGACCTCGTTGGCCGCTTGGAGAATTGTTTTAGTGGAACGGTAATTCTCTTCCAACAAAACAACCTTGGCTTGGGGATAATCTTTCTCGAAATCCAAAATATTCTGCATATCAGCACCACGCCAACCGTAGATGGACTGATCCGCATCCCCAACCACACAGATATTTTTAAAGCGTGAAGCCAAGAGTTTGACCAATTGATACTGAGCGTGGTTGGTATCTTGGTACTCATCAACATGGATGTACTGAAACTTCTGCTGATAGTAGGTCAAGACATCAGGATTTTGATCAAAGAGACGCAGGGTCAGCATAATCAAATCATCAAAGTCAACCGACTCCGACTGACGCAGTTCTTTCTGATAAGCTGTATAACACTGGGACACGATTTGCGTATACATATCGCCAGCTTGGGCAGCATAAGCTACATCATCAATCAGATCATTCTTAGCATTGGAAATGGTTCCCAAAATAGTTCGTTCATTCCATTTTTTAGGATCCAAGTTCAACTGCTTGAGAATGCGTTTCATGAGAGTTCGCTGCTCCCCTGGATCTACAATAGTAAAATTGCGATTGTAACCAATATGGTCCGCATCGCGACGCAGAATACGCACACACATGGAGTGGAAAGTCGCAATCAGACAGTCCTGAGTAGCTGGATTAAGGCTATAAGCACGCTCCTTCATCTCACGCGCAGCCTTGTTGGTAAAGGTAATAGCCAAGATATTCCAAGGATTGACAAGCTTTTCATCAATCAAATAAGCGATACGGTGGGTCAAAACACGGGTCTTTCCAGAACCAGCCCCTGCCATGATCAACAAGGGACCTTCTGTCGCTTGCACCGCCTCAGCCTGACGGTCATTCATTCCATTTAATAATGCGTTCATCTTCTCTTCCTTACTCTTAAAGTCAATATTTCTATTATATCAGAATTCAGGGAAAATAGAAACTTTACGGGGAGTAGCAAAATATAGTGGATTGAAACTAGAATACTACACTGTGGGTTTCTAAAACACTCGACTTTTTCACTTAATTTTTTCATGAACTAGCTCAATACATCAATATAAAAAAGGTAAATTTAAGATTGGCAATACGAACGTTAAACAGAATTCCATTTCTCTTTTTAGAATCAAAACGACAATATTGTGGAACCTCTACAGAAACAATAGATTGCGACACTAAAATATTCTCCCCTAGTTTTGCTTTACTAATAGTATATAGGAGGAGAGCCCTGAATCCTAGACCCTCTGTTATGATGTGGTTACAAACAGAGTTGGAAAAAATCTTAAAGCCAGAAAAACGCATGATATCAGCCCCTAACACTTGATACAATGCGTTTTATTATGAAAAGATCTACTGGATTTTTTATCAAAATAAACTTCCAGTAGTCTTTTCAATTTTTATTAATAAGTTCCTTCTTCACCTTGGCTAGTCAAGATAACAGGTCCATCTTTCGTAATGACAAATTGGTGTTCATACTGACATGACAATCCACCGTCAATGGTCTTATGCGCCCAACCGGTTTTCATATCTGTATCGATTTCCCAGTCACCTGTATTAATCATTGGTTCAATAGTCAAGACCATTCCTTCACGGAGACGAAGTCCACGACCAGCAATACCATAGTTAGGAACCATTGGTTCTTCGTGCATGGTTGGGCCAACACCATGACCAACCAAATCACGCACTACACCGTAACCACGACTTTCAGCGTATTCTTGAATGGCTGCACCAATATCACCAATACGGTTCCCAATAACAGCTTGCTCAATCCCCTTATACATTGCTTCTTTAGTTACATCCATCAAGTTTTTCACTTCTTCGGACGGTGTACCTACAGCATAAGCCCAACAAGAGTCTGCTAAACCACCAGAATAGCTCTGAGTGTATTTCTTCATTTGCTCAACATTGTTGAAGTTTAATTTTGAGACATTCAAATCAGACTTAGCAATTGGACCTCCCAAAACCATGTCAACCTTGAGCAAATCACCATCTTTCAAGATATAGTGACGAGGGAAAGCATGAGCTACTTCATCATTAAGAGAGCAACAGGTAGCATAAGGATAGTCCATCATGGCACCGTCAACCCCAATCTGAAGTGGAAGGAAATTTTCTTCCTTACAACGACGGCGGACATACTCTTCTACTTCCCACATATCTACGCCTGGCTTAATCAAATCACGTAAGCCGATATGAATGCTTGCTAGAAAATCACCAGCCTTATCCATAGCTTCGATTTCACGAGCTGATTTTAATGTTATCATTTTTTCTCCTAGTTTCTAATTAATTTTAACGGTTACATTTGCTTTTGAAACAATCTGATGACCATGATAAATATCGTAATCAATAATAGCTGACCGTCTAGTATGGTGGATAATGCGTGCTTGAATGCGCAGTGTATCATCTATCTGAACAGCCTGCAAAAAGTAGATGAGCATCTGCTCGATAATGAGATTGCGACCACTATTCACAACTAAATCTTGGGTCATGTGAGTCAGTATCTCCGCTAATACACCATTAGCCAAAACACCGTTTTTCTCAAGCATAAAGGGTTCCACTGTAATGACGACTTCATCATGGTGATAAGCGAGTTTTTGACCAATCTGCTCAGAAAAAGTTGGTAGAGCAGAAACTTGGGAACGACTCATCTTCTCCATGACATCTCGTCGTGTCACAACTCCAAGCAAGGTTTGATTATTCCGAACAACCGGTACCATTTCAAAGTCTTCAGCAATCATCCGTTGACTCACATTGGCAATATTTGTCGATAATCCAACTAAAAATAAACTACGAGACATGACCTTGTCAATTGTGGTACTTGGTGACTTATCACCAGCATCTCTCATGGTTACAATGCCAACAACAACCTGATGTTGATTGATAACAGGAAAACGACTGCTACGATTCTTGCGTACCAAGTACAAATAATCTTTAACGGTGTCTGTCTCTCTCAGAAAACCATACTCATGACTTGGACGATAAAGCTTCTCAACTGTCAAAATATCAGTCTTGATTTGGACATTTGACAAGGCTTTATTGATCATAGTCGCAACAGTGAAAGTGTCATGCTTGCTTCTTAGAACAGGAATCCCTTTTTGATTTGCCAGTTTAAGCACATCATCATGAACATGAAAACCACCTGTAACCAAAACGGCATTTTCATTTTCCAGCGCTAGTAATTGGATACGGGTCCGGTCTCCGACAATCAAGAGTCCCCCATCATGAAGGTAGGATAGGATGTTTTGTTCAGTCATGGCACCGATAGAGAACTTACTAAATTCTCTCTCTAAACCTTCTTTCCCAGCCAGAACCTCAGAAGAAGTCACCTCTGCAATTTCAGCAAACGCTAATCTCTCTATAGCAACTTTCTGGGATTTAACACGAATTGTTCCACTTCTAGGACGGGTCTCCACAATTCCACGGTTTTCAGCTTCTTTAATAGCCCGATAGGCTGTTCCATCACTAACTCCTAGATGATTGGAAATACTACGAACACTGACTCTTTTACCTACTGGTAATTCCTCCAAATAGCTTAGAATTTCCTGATGCTTACTCATTGAACTCTCCTTTTACATACCGAAATTCAAGATAATCCCGCATTTTTCTTGTGTAACGATCACTTCCTTTAAACTGACGAATCAATCGAAATCCAGACTTAAGGGCAACCCGTTGACTTGCTTCATTTTCGAGATGGGTAATAATAGATAATTGTTTTAAATCAAATTCTTCAAAAGAAAGCTGACAAATTTTTCTAACAACCTCTGTCATAAATCCTTGCGACCAAGCATCTTTTCTCAAAAAATAGCCAAGCTCAGCTTCTTTTTTGATTTCATCTAACTTCTCAAATTTAATAGAACCAATCATTTGTTGATTTTTCTGGTCACAAATTGCCCACACTCCCAAAGGGGACTTCATAAAGTAATTGGCAAGTGCATACTGACTTTCTTCCAGACTTGCCTGCGTTGGGAAAATAAATTGAAGATTTTCTGGATTTGAAGCTACCTCGTGGAAGTCCTGATTATCACTAAAAAAGAAAGGACGCAAATACAAGCGATCCGTTTCAAAAAAAGAAAACATTGCTAATTTGGTCCAAATATTCATAAACACCTCTACGGTTTAATACTCAACAAGTCTAATATCCGCTCCTAGATTACGTAATTTTTCGATAATATCAGAATAACCACGTAAGATAAACTCGACATTGATAATTTCAGTTTGTCCCTCGGCCATCAAACCAGCAATAACTAAAGCTGCACCTGCTCTCAGGTCAGTTGCTTTAACACTGGCTCCACGTAAACTACGTCCACCCGTGTACAAAATATGACCATTTGTTGTCGAAATGTTCGCATCCATCTTTACTAGTTCAAAAACATGATTTACACGTTTTTCGTAAATCGTATCGACAATTGTACCACGACCATTCGCTCTTAGTAAAAGTGGGGTAATCGGTTGTTGCAAATCAGTTGCAAAGCTTGGGTAAGGAGCCGTCTTAATATTGATTGCTTTCAAATTAGACTGTTCCTCGACAAAAATGCTGTCTTCAGATACAGTCATTCTCACTCCCATTTCTTCCAACTTAGCAATAAATCCTTCTAGGTGTTCGTAAAGAACATTATTGATACGAATTCCTTTACCAACTGCAGCAGCTAAGGAAATATATGTTCCAGCTTCAATGCGGTCTGGAATCACCTGATGACGTGTCCCATGTAATCTTTCGACACCATCAATAATGATGATATTGGTTCCTGCCCCACGGATATGGGCACCCATATTATTCAAGAGGGTAGCTACATCAATAATTTCAGGTTCACGGGCTGCATTTTCAATAATAGTACGACCATTTGCTTTAACCGCAGCAATCATCGTATTAATCGTTGCTCCTACACTAACCGTATCCATGTAAATACTTGTACCATGAAGTCCTGTATCTTTAGCAGATAACTTCATGTTATCTCCCTCGTAGCTAACAGTGGCACCCATAGCTTCAAAAGCCTTAAGGTGTAGGTCAATCGGACGAGGACCAAGGTCACATCCTCCAGGCAAGCCAACTGTGGCTTCACCAAAGCGACCTAAAAGACTTCCATAAAAATAATAAGATGCACGAAGACTATTGATTTTCCCATAAGGCATTGGAATATTTTGAACACCTCTTGGATCAATCTCCAAGACATCGTCATAACGCTTAACAGTAGCTCCCATCAATTCCATAATTTCGACAAGACTGGCTACATCCGAAATATCTGGAACGCAATCCAAAGTCACCACATCATCAGCCAAGATAATAGCCGGAATTAAGGCCACAACACTATTTTTAGCACCACTAATAGTGATTTCACCTTGTAGTGGTAATCCACCATTGATAACAATTTTTCTCATTCTAAGTTTTCAATACTCTCTCAAGATTTCTAATAAGGTCTTTAAAATAAATTATATCATAAATGCAACCTTTTTTCCATCCTTTTCAATTTTATTGGATAAATCAGAGTTGATGAGTTAGTCACTGATACTCAATGAAAACCAAAGAGCAGATTAGGAAGCTAGCCGCAG
>NZ_VMNC01000003.1:42606-53968 GCF_013277505.1 Streptococcus sp. k-378
TTGAAGAGATTTTCGAAGAGTATAATCTTTCTCGAAGCGCTATTGCCCCTTTTTTGTCCCCTGAAACCAAGTAGGAGCTAAGACTAGCTCCCTTATCTAAGTATCGGAATACAGCTGTTCAACTAAATTTTAGCAAGAACTTCTCCACCTTCTCCCAGTTCACAGAAGCATTTTATACATACCGTCCTATATTTCATGAACAAGACGTTTTCAGGCTAGCATCCTATCAGACAATCTATTTTAAAGATAACCGTGACTCAGGATCACTTCTATCTGTCGTTTTCTCTTTATAGTGATAGACCTCACGGGATAAGTCGTACATCTATCCTCGTTTATACAAGATATGAGGACGTTAAAAGGTTACAGTGAAAATAGGAAATCTTAGTACGAATTCAATTACTCTCGTGCTTTATGTACTACCTTTTTGGAATTTAGAGTTCTGAGCCCCCTTATCCACTATATACACCTTACTATCACATTCCTGTTCGTAGAGCCACGATTTCGCTATCCCTTCCTCTGACGATTCTTATTTCCAGCGACAGACTTAAAACGGTCTATCCCCAGACCGTTTTAACCCGCTACCTCACGATAGTCAGGCTTGGGAATCGCTATTTGACTCGCCGAGAACTTTGACATCAGATATACTATAACAAAGTGAAATAAGAATCAAACAATTTAATTTTAAAATTCAAATCAATTTATAACAATATTTTAGAAGATATCCTGTGCTATTCCAGATTCAGTTTGCTATACATGCCCGTCGTACCACAAAATCCCGTGTCTGATGAGGCACGGGATTTTTTAGCTTCTTTACTGAGATGGATTGTCTTTTTTAGTTCGTGCCAATCTCAGAGCACGATTTGGATTGAGACGATTAAATAGTTCTTCCAATTTCTTTTCATTCCAAACATCTGCGGCGGAAACAAAATTGCCATCCGCATCTCGGAAAGATATCGGTTTATCTCCCATACTAGTCTCCTAGTCTACAAATTCAAATTCAAATTTACCAATGCGGACCAAATCCCCATCCTTAGCACCACGCGCACGAAGGGCTTCATCAACCCCCATACCACGTAATTGACGGGCAAATTTCATGACTGATTCGTCACGATCAAAGTTGGTCATATTAAAGAGTTTCATGAGTTTTTCACCAGAAAGTACCCATGTCGCATCATCATCACGACTAATTTCAAAGGCATTCTCTTCCTCGTCAAATCCATAGTAAGCTTCTTCTTCCATATCTGACTCGTCGTAGAGCAAGAATTCTGGTGTCTTGTCTAGCAATTCAGCTGTAGCATCTAAAAGTGTTGCTAGACCTTGCTTGGTCAAACCAGAAATTGGGAAGATAGATGGTAACTCTTCAAATTCATCATAGTTTTCAGCCAATTTCTTCTTGAATTCTTCAAGATTTTCCTGACTTTCAGGCATGTCCATCTTATTGGCTACAATGATCTGTGGACGCTCCATGAGACGAAGATTGTATGACTCCAGCTCTTTATTGATCGCTAGATAGTCCTCATAAGGATCACGGCCTTCGCTAGCTGACATATCAATGATGTGAAGGATGACACGTGTACGCTCAATGTGACGGAGGAACTGAGTTCCCAAACCAACACCTTGACTAGCCCCTTCAATCAAACCTGGTAAATCAGCTACTGCAAAGGATTCACCTGATTGGGTACGAACCATACCTAGATTTGGCACAATGGTCGTAAAGTGGTAGGCGCCGATTTTAGGTTTAGCTGAGGTAATAACACTTAAAAGGGTTGATTTTCCTACTGATGGGAATCCTACTAAACCGACATCTGCCAAGATTTTTAGTTCCAATTGTAACTCACGTTCCTGACCTGGTTCTCCATTTTCAGAGATTTCCGGTGCAGGATTTTTTGGTGTCGCAAAGCGGATATTTCCACGACCACCACGACCACCGTGGGCTACAATAAATTCTTGACCGTGTTCAATCAAATCTGTCAAGACCTTGCCTGTCTCAGCATCACGCACAGTCGTACCTTGTGGTACTCGAACTCTAAGGTCCTCAGCACCACGACCATGCATCCCTTTGGTCATTCCTTTTTCACCAGAATCAGCCTTGAAATGACGATTGTAGCGAAAATCCATCAAGGTCCGTAGTCCTTCGTCTACAACGAAGACGACATTGCCTCCACGACCACCATCACCGCCCCAAGGACCGCCATTAGGGACATATTTTTCACGGCGAAAGGCAACCATACCATCGCCACCATTACCAGCCTTGACCTTGATCTTGGCTGTATCTAAAAACATACTCATTTTTTCTTCTCACTTTAAAAAAGGGCTGGGAAATCCCAGTCACTAAATTTTCTTGAATCTATTTTATAGATTACTGAGGGCACCAATTGCAGTTGCAAAAATTCCCAATAAACTTGCTACTAGCATGATAATCACGATAAACAAGGTTATTTTCTCAAACATAGTTTTTTTACGATTTCCATTATCTCCAAATGCCATTTTTATCTCCTTCGTTACATTCTATTTTCTATTATCTTAGCATGAATTTAGCTAGTTTTCAATAATCAGTTGCTACAGGTGCAATAATCCATAAAATGATATAAGCTACAATTCCTGCCCCATAACAAAATGCAAGAACACCCCATATTACACGAACAATAGTCGGATCAATATCAAAATAATTTGCGACCCCAGCACATACTCCAGCAATTTTTTGATCACTACCACTTCTCATCAATTGTTTTTTCATAGCTATTCCTCTTTCTATTCTTCATGGTCTTTCCAATAATCTCTGATGCTGATTAACTGTGTTTTTGAAGCCCTCAGCATTCGTCTAGAGCCTTTTACAGGCACAGCAACCACCTGTTGCGGTAAATACAAAACTGTCTTAAAGATACGCTGGCTGACCGTATCATCTTTTGCTAAATCTTTCTGGAAGTTATTTGAAATAATAGCATCCAGATAAAACTCATGCACTCGTTTCCCAAAGTTCTCAGCTGAAATCTCGTACAACTTCTCTGATAAAGTATGCTCATTCATGTCTGGCGTTGCAATCAGGGCTTCCAAAATAGCTCCGGCCAAATCATGTTCCCCATAGTACAAGGTTCCAAACATTTTATCACTGATCAGATTGTCCAGATAAGGATTTCCGTGAGCAATGACAGGCGTCCCACTAGCTAAGCTTTCCAAGTAAGTCAAACCTTGCGTTTCACTCGTCGAGGCCGAGATGAAGAAATCCGCCACCTTATAGTAAAGAGCTGTCTCACTAGGAGCAATCATCCCTGTAAAGACAACAGAGTCTTGAATCTCTAGTTTCTTGGCTTGCTCTTTGAGGTCAGCCAGATAAGGACCGTCCCCAGCTACCACCAGTTTAACCTTGTCTTCTTCTTTCAGAACTTCAGTAAAGGCCGCTAGTACTGCCTGAATATTTTTTTCATAGGAAATTCTCGAAAGACTAAGTAGCATCTTTTCATCATCTTGAATCCCTAATTTACTACGCAGTTCTTTCAAATTTTCTTGCTTGATTTCTGGACGTTCAAACTTGGCTAATTCAATCCCAGTAGGAATAACACGTTTTTCAACCTTGACCTTATAGTCAGATAGCAAGTCACGGACAATCTCACTCGGGCAAATAACCCCATCCACATCGTGCAGGAAACCTCTGACAAGATACTTGACCATACTAGGACGAATCAACATTCCCTTGGCAATATAATGCACATAGTCTTCGTACTGGGTGTGATAGGTATGGATGACTGGAATCTTCAATTCACGCGCAATCCAAATCCCCAACAAACCAAGAGAAAATTCTGTCTGAGTGTGGATAATATCCAGTTGATATTGTTTAGCAATTTCAAGCGCCTTGCTAAAACCTCGATAGGCAAAGCGGCGATCCTTAAAAGCAAAAAAGGGAACACTTGGAATACGGATAATTTGCCAATCTTCGTAGCGATTGACATCCTTATCTGTCGTCGTAAAGATAAAAACAGCATGCCCCTGCTTTTCAAGTTCTGTTTTCAAGGTTCGAATACTGGTCGCAACACCAGAAACCTGAGGAAAATAGGTATCTGTAAATAAACCAATTCGCATAGATTACCTCACTTTTTACTTTCTCCCTAAAGCAGCTTGTTTCTCATAAAAGTCCAACCAGATTTGTAATAGATGCTCTTCAGAATACTCTCTGGAAATATTCTTAGCTTTTTCTTTCAAATCTTTTAAAGCAGCAGGATTCGCTTGATATTCCAGAATAGCTTCTTTCATCTCTTCTCTATCTGCTGTCGCCCGATAATTTCCCTCTAAAATTACCTTATAGAGATCCAAATCACGCAACATAATAGGAGCCTCACAACTAGCAGCCTCTAAAATCGTCATAGGAAAGAGCTCATTGTAACTAGGCAACAAGAAAAGATTCGCTAGAGCATACAATTCGCGCATACGCTCTGGCGATACAATACCTGGAAAAATCAAATTTTTAGGGGGATTCTCCATGATTTTCTTGTAGCGTTCATAACCATCTGTCATACCACCAAAAGAGAAACCACCGGCCCAGATAAAGGTAATCTGAGGCAATTCCTCAGCCAGACGGATAAAATCATCAATCCCTTTACGTTTCTGAACTTGCCCAGCACCTACTACGATAAACTGGCTGTCACTAAGACCCAGCTCTGTACGCAGTCTCGCTACCTCTTCCTGTGGAAGGGGATGCCATTTTTCCTTGTTTACAAAGTTAGGAATATAAGTCACTTTTTCACGTGGAATACCCGCTGCCACCAAATCCTCAATAAACATAGGATTGACCACAACCAAGTGCTCCATCCGGTTGTAAAAAGAAAATACATAGCGTTTCACAATTCCCTTTAAGAAAAATGGAATTTTCAAACTCCCCTCAAGTGTATCAGGTAAGAAATGCACATAGCCAATTTTCCTTCCTGAGCGTTTCTTTTGGAAGGTTGATAAATAATAGGGAAAATCAATCGTATGAAAGTGAGTCACATCTGCCTCGATTGGAATATTTTCTGTAACAATCAATTGGTCTTTGGCATCACGGTGAAGAAGACGAACTAATTCACGGTAAGCACCTGAAACTCCTTGTCCTGCTACTTTCTCACTTGAACTCAACATATTGATGCGTAATTTCTTTTTTTCCATAGCTACTATTATATCATTTTCTTTGAATAAAATCAGCAAAAGAAAGGAGAGACTAGAGGAAAAGAGGGGAAATTTCCTCGCTTTTCCAAGGGTCTCTCACATGCTTTTATATGTTTACTTAATGCCTAGGGCAATGCGTGCATAGCGACTCATTTTTTCAACTGTCCAGGCTGGATACCAAACTAACTTAACCTCAGTATCCGTTACTTCGGGCACCTCTGTCATAGCATCATAAATCTGGTCCGTCAAAAGGTCAGCTAGGGGACAACCCATAGTTGTCAACGTCATATCAATCTCTGTTTGCCCTGTGTCGCCGTCAAAACGAATCTCATAAATCAAACCAAGGTTGACAATATCGATTCCCAACTCAGGGTCGATGACTTCTTCCAAGGCTGTTAAAATGCGTGTTTTGATGTTTTCGATTTGCTCTTCTGTATAAGCCATATTTTCCTCACTCCTAGTCTTCAATAAAATCACGAAGCGGTTTGCTGCGACTTGGTTGGCGTAGCTTTCTCAAAGCTTTAGCTTCAATCTGACGGATACGCTCGCGAGTCACGTTAAAGACTTTACCCACATCTTCAAGGGTGCGCATTTTTCCATCATCTAGTCCAAAACGCAAACGTAGAACGTTTTCTTCACGGTCTGTAAGAGTATCCAAGACCTCGTCCAATTGCTCACGCAAGACGATACGAGTTGTATAGTCCACTGGATTTTCAATCACTTCGTCTTCGATAAAATCCCCAAGGTGGCTATCATCCTCTTCACCGATTGGTGTTTCAAGAGATACTGGTTCTTGAGCAATCTTCAAGATTTCACGAACCTTGTCAGGAGTCATATCCATACGTTCAGCGATTTGCTCAGGTGTTGGATCTTGTCCCAATTCTTGAAGGAGATTCCGCTGTTCACGAACCAATTTATTGATGGTTTCAACCATGTGGACTGGGATACGGATGGTACGAGCTTGATCAGCGATGGCACGAGTGATTGCCTGACGAATCCACCAAGTTGCATAAGTTGAAAACTTGAATCCTTTAGAATAATCAAACTTGTCAACCGCCTTCATCAAGCCCATATTTCCTTCTTGAATCAAGTCAAGAAACTGCATACCACGACCGACATAGCGTTTGGCAATAGAAACAACCAAACGAAGGTTGGCTTCCGCAAGGCGTTGTTTAGCTTCGATGTCACCCGCTTCAACAGCCAGTGCTAACTCTTTTTCCTCTTCATTGGTCAAGAGAGGAACGACCCCAATTTCTTTCAAGTACATACGGACAGGGTCGTTGACCTTAGCCGAAGTTGACCCAATCAAGTCCTCATCGCTGAGTTCTGGTTCTTCTTCATTGCTAAGAACACGCGCACTTGGATTTCCTTCGTTATCTGTGATAGAAATTCCCGCATCCTGAATCCGTTGCAAGAGATCTTCAATCCCATCAGCGTCCAAGGTAAAAGGAAGGACAAGACTAGCATTGATTTCATCATCTGTTGCTGTCCCTTTTTGCTTATGATTACGGATAAATTCTGCTACTTGTACGTCAAATGTTGTTACTTCTTTTTGTTTTGTTGCCATTATTACTCCATTCTTCTCTTTTGGGAAATTAAACGTTCCAATTCTTCTAAGGCTGTGTCTGTATCTCCTACATGGCTAGCTTCCTGCACCTTCTTTTTGATTCTCATATTGTCCTGATTCAAGAGAGCCTTGTTTCGAGTCATCTCTACTTCACTAAGTTCCTGCGGCGACATCTCAGCAGGCAAATCCTGAGCTAAGACTTGGTACCAAGCTCTTTCAACTTCCTCTGTCTGCTCTGCTAGAACTTCTGGAGGAAGATTGCCATACTGACCAAGCAAGTCATATAAGATCTGAAATTCAGGTGTATCAAATGCAAAGTCTTCTCTCAAACGGTAATCATTCAAAACAAGAGGGGATTCCATCATCCGATAAAGTAGATGGGTTTCTGCCCTCATAATAGCCGATAACTGCTTGGTGACAGGCATTGTGATTTGCGTCGGTCTGGAAATCCCTTCCATGCGATTCTGCCTTTGCGCCTGACGACTTTCATTAACAATCTGCTCAATCTGGGCATAATCAAAGGACGCCAGACTGTCAGCTAAAATATGAATATAGCTGTTTTGAGCAGTGATAGACTTTTCTTGAACAATCAAAGGAGCTATTTTTTCAATAAACTCAATCTGAGCCTGCAAATTTTCACTATTTTCAGGCTTATACTGGTGAATGTAGAACTCAATCGGACTAATACGAGTTTTCGTTAATAGATAGGCCAAGTCTTCTGGGCCATTTTTTTGTAGATACTCATCTGGATCCAAGTTATCAGGCATGCTGACGATTTGCACAGGCATCTCACCAATTTCGTCCAGCGCTTTCAATGTCGCAGCTTGCCCAGCCTTATCGCCATCGTATACCAGAACTAACTTCTTGGTTAACCTTTTCAGATGCTCAACATGCTCACGACTCAAGGCTGTTCCCATAGATGCGACAGCATTTTCGATTCCAGCCCGATAGGCTGCAATGACATCCATGAACCCTTCCATGAGGTAAATCTCACTGGCTTTTCCAGAAGATTTTTTTGCCCTATCCATATGATATAATTCGTAACTTTTGTTAAAAATTGCAGTCGATCTGCTATTTTTATACTTAGAAGTTTGTGAATCCGTTTTCTGCCAGATACGACCTGAGAAGGCAATAACCTTTCCCTGATCATTGGTCAGGGGAAACATAATCCGATTATGAAAGGTGTCTACAAATTGATTAGCATCCGAGAGATAAAACAGTCCTGAATCTAGGAAATCCTCTTCACGATACTGACCAGACAAACGTTGATAGAGATAGTTGCGTTCTGGAGGTGCTAAACCAATCCGAAAATGCTTGAGCACTTCATCTGTCAAACCACGCTGATAAAGGTACTTTCTGGCCTCTTCCCCCATGGTCGTTGTCATGAGAATAGCATGGTAAAATTTGGCTGCATCTTCGTGCATATCATAAAGAGCTTGGTGGGGTGAAGCTGGCTTCTGCTCACTATAAAGCGGTTTTTCCACCTCTATCCCAACACGCTGACCTAAGATTTGGACAGCCTCCATAAAGGGAACCCCTTGGTACTCCTCGATGAACTTAAAGACATCACCTGAGCGACCACAACCAAAACAGTGGTAAAACTGTTTATCCTCTACAACGTTGAAAGAAGGTGTTTTTTCACCATGAAAAGGACAGAGCCCTAGATAGTTCCGTCCTGCCTTTTGTAAAGAAATCACATCTCCTATGACTTCTACAATGTTGGCATTGTTTTTGATTTCTTCAATGACTTGTTTGTCAACCATACACAATACCTCCATGTTATCATAGTTTACTTTATATAGTATACTTTATTTCAGAAAAAAAGTAAACCATTTCACTCATTTTCCCTACTTTATTCAAAGAGTTGATAATAATCAGAGATTTTCATTTTTGCTTTTTCTTCTTGGTTCAAATCTTGGATAATCCGTCCTTCTTTCATGACAATTAAGCGATTGCCATACTTAAGAGCATCTTCCATGTGGTGAGTAATCATAAGAGCTGTCAACTGGTCTTTCTTGACAAATTCATCCGTCAATTCCATCAAGGCCACACTGGTCTTTGGATCAAGGGCTGCAGTATGCTCGTCTAACAAGAGTAATTCAGGACGCTTCAAGGTTGCCATCAAGAGACTCAAGGCTTGTCTTTGCCCACCTGATAAGAACTCAATCGGTGTATTCAAGTGTTTCTCAAGACCATTTCCTACTTTTTCAATGGTCGCCTGAAATTCATCCTTATAGCTAGCCAGACGTCTTGGTAACAATCCACGCTTTTCACCACGAAACTTGGCAATCAAGAGATTCTCTGCCACTGTCATACGAGGAGCTGTCCCCATCTTTGGATCTTGGAAGACTCGAGACAGATACTTAGCCCGCTTTTCTGGTGAAAACTTGCTAACATCCTCACCTAAAATACGGATGGTTCCACTGGTTAAGGACAAGGTTCCTGCAATAGTGTTAAAGAGAGTTGATTTCCCAGCACCATTTCCACCTAAAATCGTGATGAAATCCTGTTCAAAAATTTCTAAGGAAACATCATTTAAAATAATCTTCTCTTCATCAAAGCCATTTTTAACGATTTTGGTTGCATTTTTTAATTCTACAATTGCTGTCATTTGCTTAACTTGGCTCCTTTCAAGATGGTTTGCTTAAATGTTGGAATCATGAGGCAGACTGCTAAAATCACGGCGCTGTACAAACGAAGGTAACTTGTATTAAAGCCAAGCGCAATAACCGCCCACACTAAGAATTGATAAGCGATAGAACCTACAACGATGGTAACCAGACGTTCTGCCAAACTCAAACTCTTGAAAATAACTTCTCCAATAATCAAACTTGCAAGCCCCACAACGATAACCCCGATCCCTCGAGATACATCAGCATACCCTTCTTGCTGGGCAATGAGAGCTCCTGCAAGGGCAATCACACCATTTGATAAGACCAAGCCCATGAGCTCCATGCGTCCAGTATGAATCCCGAAACTTCTAGCCATATCAGGATTGTCACCTGTAGCAATATAGGCTTGTCCGAGTTTGGTATCCAAGAAAAAGAGCATGAGAGCAATAACAAAACTGACAAAGATAAGACCTGTCAAGAGTTGGTTCAAATCTGAATCAAAAGGCAAAACATCCTGGATTTGCTTGGTTCCAAGTAAGCCTAAATTGGCACGTCCCATAATCAAGAGCATGATAGAGTGACAGGAAGTCATCACCAAAATCCCTGAGAGCAAAGTTGGGATCTTCCCTTTTGTATAAAGAAGTCCTGCTGCCATACCAGCCAAACAACCTGCTCCTACAGCAAGCAGTGTCGCTAAAAAAGGGTTCACGCCTTTGGTTATCAGAGTGACAGCAACAGCTCCCCCAAGAGGGAAGGAACCTTCTGTTGTCATATCTGGAAAGTTCAAAATCCTAAATGTCATAAAGATTCCCAGACCTAGAATAGCCCAGACAAATCCTTGAGAAATAATGGAAACAATCATATTTTATTTAATCCTTTCTATATTCATCTTTTTAAAAAATGGGAAGAGTCTCCTCCTCCCTACCTTATTTATTCGATGACTTGTCCTGCTTCTTTGAGAACAGACTCAGGAATCGTAATACCTAGTTCTTGAGCTATTTTTTTATTGATCACTGACTTACCAGTTGAAAAGACATTGACTGGGGTATCAGCTGGTTTTGCACCTTTCAGAACTTGCGCAATCATTTTTCCAGTTGCCACACCAAGGTCATGTTGGTCAACTACAACGGATGCCAAACCACCTACTTCTACCATAGCTGCCGCACTTGGATAAATTGGTTTCTTA
Source organism: Streptococcus sp. k-378 (assembly GCF_013277505.1). Taxonomy (NCBI): domain Bacteria; kingdom Bacillati; phylum Bacillota; class Bacilli; order Lactobacillales; family Streptococcaceae; genus Streptococcus; species Streptococcus sp. k-378. Next base: position 53,108 of record NZ_VMNC01000003.1, read on the forward strand.
GAACTTTGATTGCTAGAGACAACCGTTGGAAATCCTGATGCAATGGTGTTATCAATTGGAACCCAAATAGCATCTACCTTGCTAGTCATAACAGTGACAGTTGAGGCAATTTCATTTGTTGAAGGAACTGCAAATGTTTCCACTGTCAGACCTGCTTTTTCAGCATAAGCCTTAAATTCTTCGACCTGTGTTTTTGAATTGTCTTCGCTACTTGAGTAAAGAGCTCCGATTGTTTTCACATTCGGTGTCAGGGTCTTGATGAGTTCAACTTGTTGTTGAGCTGGATTGTGGTCAGATACCCCTGTAACGTTGCCACCTGGTCTTTTCAAATCTTTAACCAAGTTAGCACCAATTGGGTCTGTAATAGCAGCCATGATAACCGGTAGGTCTTTTGTGGCACTAGCCAAACCTTGAGCAGCTGGTGTTGCGATACCAACCACAAGATCATTCCCATTTGCAACCAATTGTTTACTCATTGTCGCAACCTTACTTTGGTCACCTTCTGAGTTCATAAAATCGATTTTAACTTGATCATCTTTATATCCTTCTTCTGCAAGTCCGTCTTGAATCCCTTTATAAATCAAATCAAGGGATGGATGGCTCACAAATTGAAGCACACCAATCTTGGCTATTTTCTTCTCATCCTTATTATTCTGAGCTTCTGATTTATTCATTGAAGAGTAAATCAAGCTTCCTGCTACTAAGACTGCTAATGCAGCGATAATTCCAATTAAACGTTTATTTTTCATTCTATTTCTCCTTTTTAATTCCTTTAAAAACTTCACTTATCTAATACTATTCGAAAATCTCTTCAAACCACGTCAGCTTCACCTTGCCGTAGCTATGGTTACTGACTTCGTC
>NZ_VMNC01000030.1:0-9415 GCF_013277505.1 Streptococcus sp. k-378
CATATATACGGCAAGGCGAAGCTGACGTGGTTTGAAGAGATTTTCGAAGAGTATTAAATGCTGAAAAGTTGTCCTAGCAGAAAGGTAACTCCCATGGTTAAAAGACCAATAGCTAGGTTCCGAATCATAGCTGTTTTGGTTGGGGCTTTTCCAAGTTTGGCACTAGTGTAACCAGTGAGAAGAAGGGCCACACCGACGATAAGGACAGTAGCAGGAATGCGGTATTCACTTGGGAAAATAGTTACTGACAGCATTGGTGGTAAGCTACCAAGGAAAAAAGAAATAAAGCTAGAGATAGCAGCATGCCAAGGATTGGTAAACTCTTCATACTCAATACCGTATTTTTCCTCTACCAAAGCCTTGAGTGGATTATTTAAAAAGGCTTTGTTGGTCAAGAGTTGAGCAGAGGTTTCGCATTCTCCATTTTGGATATAGGCAGCATAGAGGGACTTTTTGGCTAGTTCCATATCTTGGTCTAGCAAGAGCTGCTCACGCGCAACGGCTGATTCCTCAGTATCTTTTTGAGTTGAAACGGATACATATGCTCCACCAGCCATTGAAAAGGCACCAGCTAAGATAGCTGCAAATCCTGATAAAAAGATAATCCAGATATTGGTCGTGGCACTAGCAACTCCGATAACCACACCAGCAATGGAAATAATCCCATCATTGGCACCAAGAACACCCGCACGCAGGATATTTAAACGACCTGCAAAATTTGAATCAATTTTGTGATTTGTTTCTGACATACTATTCTCCTTTTTATCCAGTATAAAGGAAAGAGGTAATGAAATCAATCTTTTAAAAGTATCTGAAAAAAGTTGCACGATTTTAATGATATAAAAATGTCGACATCTTCTCTAATAGGTCAAATACCGAAGGTAAAGAGTATAGAATAGCATAAAAATTTTAAATTAAATAGGATAAACATTTTGTTCACTTTATAATCGTTTACAAGAGAATAATGAGTATTAAATCAAATAAAATCCAACTATTTTGCGAACTTTTTATATTTTTTTCGTAAAAGGCTTTACAAGTTCTTAAAAACATGATATAGTAATAAAGCTTAGAAAATGAGATGATGTTTTCTAGCAAATATAAACCCGAGTAAAAAATGCCTACGGACAGGCAGGGTTGAATGCCGAAGCGTGGTTGAAAAACCACATTATTGATAGGGTTAAAAGCCTACTTTTATAAGTTGATGTTAGGACACTTGTCCTAATTCATAAATTTTTAGTGTGGTGAAAGCACACGTCATCTTGTGAAACGATCAATAAAGTACGTAATATTTGCTACTAGAGAGTTAGGAAACATCGGGAACAGACATACTCAACAGAAACAAACATAAAAACGTCAGAAGATTGCAGAGCAGGTGGAAACCTGCTCTTTTTTCATGAGTCAACCTTTAGTCGCCTTTATCTTCTTGAGGCACTAAAAATACGGTAAAGGAGTAAGTCTTGAAGAAGTTAGATCAAAACCAAGCCCCAATTTATGAGGCTTTGGTGAAGTTACGCAAGAAAAGGATTGTTCCCTTTGATGTTCCAGGTCACAAGCGTGGACGAGGAAATCCAGAACTTGTCGAACTGTTAGGTGAAAAATGTGTTGGCATTGATGTTAATTCGATGAAACCCTTGGATAATCTTGGTCACCCCATTTCGATTATTCGGGATGCAGAGGAGCTGACAGCTGATGCTTTTGGAGCTAGCCATGCCTTTCTCATGATTGGAGGAACAACTTCATCGGTGCAGACTATGATTCTGTCAACCTGCAAGGCAGGAGATAAGATTATTCTGCCACGTAATGTCCACAAATCTGCTATTAATGCGCTGGTTCTGTGTGGTGCTATTCCCATCTATATCGAGATGAGTGTAGATCCTAAGATTGGTATCGCTTTAGGTCTTGAAAATGACCGAGTAGCCAAAGCCATAAAGGACCATCCAGATGCCAAGGCCATTTTGATTAACAATCCTACTTACTATGGAATCTGTTCAGACCTAAAGGGGTTGACAAAAATGGCTCATGAAGCTGGTATGATGGTTTTGGTAGATGAGGCCCACGGAGCGCATTTGCATTTCACTGATAAACTTCCAATTTCTGCTATGGATGCAGGAGCTGATATGGCAGCAGTTTCCATGCATAAATCTGGTGGGAGTTTGACCCAAAGTTCGCTTCTTTTAATCGGGGAGCAGATGAATCCTGAATACGTACGTCAGATCATCAATCTTACTCAGTCAACATCCGCCTCTTACTTGTTGATGGCTAGTTTGGATATTTCACGTCGCAACTTGGCCCTTCGTGGTAAAGAGTCGTTTGAAAAGGTCATTGAACTGTCTGAGTATGCTCGCCGTGAAATCAATGCTATCGGTGGATACTATGCCTACTCAAAAGAGTTAATAGATGGTGTGTCGGTCTGTGATTTTGATGTAACCAAGCTGTCAGTTTACACTCAGGGTATTGGCTTAACAGGTATCGAGGTTTATGACTTCCTACGAGACGAATACGACATTCAGATTGAGTTTGGTGATATTGGCAATATCTTGGCCTATATTTCGATTGGTGACCGCATCCAAGACATCGAGCGCTTGGTCGGTGCTTTGGCTGACATCAAGAGACTCTATTCACGAGATGGGAAGGACTTGATAGCAGGAGAATATATTCAGCCCGAGTTGGTGTTATCTCCTCAGGAAGCCTTCTATTCAGAGAGAAAAAGTTTAACCTTGGACGAATCTGTTGGACAAGTCTGTGGAGAATTTGTCATGTGCTATCCTCCAGGGATTCCTATCTTGGCTCCTGGTGAACGCATTACACGAGAGATTGTGGATTATGTCCAATTTGCCAAGGAACGTGGTTGCTCCCTCCAAGGGACGGAAGATCCAGAGGTCAATCACATCAACGTCATTAAGAGAAAGGAGAACTAGATGGATTTATGGTTTTCTGAAGTTCATACTCCAGATGTGAAATTGTCCCTGAGAACAGCCAAGCAACTCTACGCTGGTAAAAGTGAATGGCAGGATATCGAAGTCTTGGATACCCCAGCTTTTGGGAAAATACTGATTTTAAATGGGCATGTCTTGTTTTCAGATGCGGATGATTTTGTCTACAACGAAATGACGGTTCACGTCCCCATGGCTGTGCATCCCAATCCCAAGAAAGTTTTGGTAATAGGGGGTGGCGACGGTGGTGTTGCCCAAGTATTAACACTCTATCTAGAATTGGAACAAATCGACATTGTGGAACCAGATGAGATGTTGGTTGAAGTCTGTCGTGAGTATTTCCCAGATTTTGCCGCAGGGCTAGATGATCCTCGTGTTACCATTTACTATCAAAATGGGCTACGCTTTTTGCGAAACTGCGAAGATGACTATGATATTATCATCAACGATGCGACAGATCCATTTGGACATACGGAAGGGCTCTTTACCAAGGAATTTTACGGTAACAGTTACAGAGCCTTGAAAGAAGACGGTATCATGATTTACCAGCATGGGAGTCCTTTCTTTGACGAAGATGAGTCAGCTTGTCGAAGCATGCACCGCAAGGTCAATCAAGCCTTTCCAATCAGTCGGGTCTATCAGGCCCATATCCCAACCAGCCCAGCTGGCTATTGGTTGTTTGGATTTGCATCGAAAAAATATCACCCTGTCAAAGATTTTGACAAGGAAGGCTGGAAAAAACGCCAGCTTTTCACAGAATACTACACTGCAAACTTACACGTGGGAGCCTTTATGTTGCCCAAATATGTAGAAGACATTTTAGAAGAAGAGGAAGGAAAAAAATGAGTCGTTTATTAGTTATTGGATGTGGGGGTGTTGCCCAAGTTGCTATTTCAAAGATTTGTCAGGATAGCGAAACCTTTACAGAGATTATGATTGCTAGCCGTACCAAGTCAAAATGTGATGACTTGAAAGCGAAGTTAGAAGGGAAAACTACGACAAAAATTGAGACAGCTGCTCTTGATGCTGACAAGGTTGAAGAAGTGATTGCCCTGATTGAAAGCTACAAGCCAGAAGCTGTTTTGAACGTAGCTCTGCCTTATCAAGATTTAACCATCATGGATGCTTGTTTGGCGACTGGAGTTCACTATATCGATACAGCTAACTACGAGGCAGAGGATACAGAAAATCCTGAGTGGCGTGCCATCTATGAGAAACGTTGTAAGGAACTTGGCTTTACAGCCTACTTTGACTACTCATGGCAATGGGCTTATCAAGAGAAATTCAAAGAAGCAGGCTTGACTGCTCTTCTTGGTTCTGGTTTTGACCCAGGTGTGACCAGTGTCTTTTCAGCTTATGCCCTCAAACACTATTTTGATGAAATCCACTATATCGACATTTTAGACTGTAATGGTGGAGACCACGGTTATCCATTTGCGACAAACTTCAACCCAGAAATCAATCTCCGCGAGGTTTCTGCGCCAGGTTCTTACTGGGAAGATGGGAAATGGGTCGAAGTCGAAGCTATGTCTATCAAGCGTGAGTATGATTTCCCTCAAGTTGGACAAAAAGATATGTATCTCCTCCACCATGAAGAAATCGAATCATTGGCTAAGAACATTCCAGGTGTTAAACGCATTCGCTTCTTTATGACCTTTGGTCAATCTTACTTGACGCACATGAAATGTCTTGAAAATGTTGGACTCCTTCGTACGGATACCATTAACTTCAATGGACAAGACATTGTTCCAATCCAATTTTTGAAAGCCTTGCTTCCAGATCCAGCCAGCCTTGGGCCACGTACAGTCGGAAAAACCAATATTGGATGTATCTTTACAGGTGTCAAAGACGGTGTCAAAAAGACTATCTACATCTACAATGTTTGCGACCATCAAGAGTGCTATGCAGAAGTCGGGTCACAAGCAATTTCATACACGACAGGCGTTCCAGCAATGATTGGGACAAAATTGGTTATGAATGGTACTTGGAAACAAGCTGGAGTGTATAACCTTGAAGAGTTGGATCCAGATCCATTCATGGAAGCTTTGAATGAGTATGGTTTGCCATGGGTTGTGGTTGAAAATCCACAAATGGTGGACTGATGAAACTAGAACAAGTACCAACACCAGCTTATGTCATTGACTTGGCCAAGTTAGAAGCCAACTGTCGCATTCTACAATATGTTCAAGAAGAAGCTGGTTGCAAGGTTTTGCTTGCCCAGAAGGCATATTCCCTTTACAAAACCTATCCCTTGATTAGCCAGTATCTATCTGGTACAACTGCAAGTGGTCTCTATGAAGCTAAGCTAGCTAGGGAAGAATTTCCAGGAGAAGTCCATGTATTTGCGCCAGCCTTTAAGGATGCGGACTTGGAGGAATTGCTAGAGATAACGGACCATATCGTCTTTAACTCAGAGAGACAGTTGCGTAAGCATGGGGCTCGTTGTCGGGAGGCTGGTATCAGTGTTGGTTTACGTCTCAATCCTCAATGTTCAACTCAAGGAGATCACGCGCTCTATGACCCTTGTGCACCAGGTTCTCGCTTTGGCGTTACACTAGATAAAATTCCTAGTGATTTGCTGGATGTGGTAGACGGTCTTCATTTTCATACCCTTTGCGAGCAGGGAGCAGATGATTTAGAGACAACTTTGAAAGCTGTAGAAGAACAGTTTGGTCCCTACTTACATCAAGTTAAATGGCTCAATGTGGGGGGCGGACACCACATCACAAGAGAAGGTTACGATGTGGATTTGCTGATTTCAGAAATCAAGCGTATCCGAAAAACTTATAATCTTGAAGTCTATATCGAGCCGGGTGAAGCCATTGCGCTTAATGCTGGCTATTTAGCAACAGAGGTTTTGGATATTGTCGAAAATGGGATTGAAACGCTGGTCTTGGATGCTTCAGCGACCTGTCATATGCCGGATGTACTTGAAATGCCTTATCGACCACCATTGAGAGATGGCTATGAAGCACAAGAAAAGGCCCATACCTATAGACTTTCTTCCAATACCTGCCTGACGGGCGATGTGATTGGTGATTATAGTTTTGAAAATCTAGTCCAAATCGGAGACAGACTTTATTTTGAAGACATGGCCATTTATTCCTTTGTCAAAAACAATACCTTCAACGGCATTGGGCTCCCAAGCCTCTATATCATGGATAAGAATGGAGATTGTGATTTGGTCAAATCCTTTGGCTATCAAGACTTTAAAGGGAGATTATCATGATGGACAGTCCAAAAAAATTAGGCTATCACATGCCAGCAGAGTACGAAGCACACCATGGTACCCTCATGATATGGCCGACTCGACCAGGATCATGGCCTTTTCAAGGAAAAGCTGCTAAAGCAGCATTTAGCCAGATTATCAAGACCATAGCAGAAGGGGAAAGAGTCTATCTTTTGGTGGAGCAGGATTATCTATCTGAAGCCCAAGACTACCTTGGAGATAGCGTTGTTTATTTAGACATTCCCACCAATGATGCCTGGGCGCGTGATACAGGTCCGACTATTCTTGTCAATGATAAAAGAGAAAAGTTGGCAGTCGATTGGGCTTTTAATGCCTGGGGTGGCACCTATGATGGTCTTTATCAAGATTATGAAGATGATGACCAAGTAGCCAGTCGTTTTGCTGAGGCCTTGGAAATGCCTGTTTACGATGCTAAGCCTTTCGTCCTTGAAGGCGGAGCGATACATAGCGATGGTCAAGGAACCATTCTCGTGACTGAAAGTTGCCTTCTCAGTCTTGGTCGCAATCCTCATCTAAGCAAAGAGGAAATCGAGAGTACCTTATTAGAGTGCCTTGGAGCTGAAAAAGTTATCTGGCTGCCTTATGGTATTTATCAGGATGAAACCAATGAACACGTTGACAATGTTGCAGCCTTTGTTGGTCCTGCTGAGCTTGTTTTAGCTTGGACAGATGATCAAAACGATCCCCAGTATGCCATGTCAAAAGCAGATCTCGAACTCTTAGAGCAAGAGACAGATGCAAAAGGACGGAAGTTTATCATTCATAAATTGCCTATCCCTGCAGTTCGACAAGTTGTGACAGAAGAGGATTTGCCAGGCTACATATATGAAAAAGGAGAAGAAGAGCGATATGCAGGTGAAAGGCTTGCTGCTTCCTATGTCAATTTCTATATTGCTAACAAGGCAGTCTTAGTTCCACAGTTTCAAGATGTCAATGACCAAGTAGCCTTAGATATTCTCAGTAAGTGTTTTCCAGACCGTAAAGTTGTCGGAATACCAGCCAGAGATGTTCTCTTAGGTGGTGGCAATATCCACTGTATCACCCAACAAATCCCAGAATAGGAGAAAAAGATGAGAAATGTAAGAGTTGCAGCCATTCAGATGCAATGCGCTAAGGATGTGGCAACAAATATCCAAACCGCAGAGCGTTTAGTACGTCAGGCTACAGAACAAGGCGCACAAATTATTCTCTTGCCCGAGTTGTTTGAACGTCCCTATTTCTGTCAGGAACGTCAGTATGACTACTACCAGCATGCCCAGTCGGTGACAGACAATACAGCTATTCAGCATTTTAAAACCATTGCCAAGGAGCTAAAGGTCGTTTTACCAATCAGTTTCTATGAAAAAGATGGTAATGTCTTGTATAACTCTATTGCCGTCATTGATGCAGATGGTGAGGTGCTGGGTGTTTATCGAAAGACCCACATACCAGATGACCATTATTATCAAGAAAAATTTTATTTCACACCTGGCAACACAGGTTTCAAGGTCTGGGATACTCTCTATGCCAAGATCGGGATCGGTATCTGTTGGGATCAATGGTTCCCTGAAACAGCCCGCTGTCTTGCGTTAAATGGTGCTGAATTGCTCTTTTATCCTACAGCCATTGGTTCAGAGCCAATTTTAGATACGGATAGTTGTGGTCATTGGCAACGTACCATGCAAGGACACGCAGCAGCAAATATTGTTCCAGTCATCTCAGCCAATCGTTATGGATTGGAAGAGGTCACGCCTAGTGAGGAAAATGGCGGACAGAGTTCCAGTCTTGACTTCTACGGTTCCTCCTTTATGACGGATGAAACAGGAGCTATTCTAGAACGAGCTGAAAGACAAGAAGAAGCTGTTCTGTTAGCTACTTATGACCTAGACAAGGGAGCAAGTGAACGCCTAAACTGGGGCTTGTTTCGAGATAGAAGACCAGAAATGTATCAACGAATTACGGACTAGTAGGGGAGAAATGAGAGGTTCATTCTGCTAGACTAACTTCTTATTAGCAACTATAAGATACTATGGTATCTAGTAAATCGATTTTTATGATTCACTATTCTTTTATCTTGATTAGTCCGTATTTTATACTAGACTTCCTGCAAAACTAGAATCCTAGTTCATGATTGATAATACCAACAATCAAATTCATTCGTAATCTGAAGCGTTTACGATGATTTNNGACAGTCAAATCGATTTCTAACAATGTTTTAGAAGTAGAGGTGTACTATTCTAGTTTCAATCTACTATACTTTGGCAAAAATATTCTCAACCTTGATTCTCTCCTTAGATAGCGCATGGTTATAGGCTTTATCTTCAGCTATTAGCGGCTTGAGTTTGCTGGATTTACGTGGAGTTTATGCTTGAGGATATATCTTCATGAGCCCTTGATAAGCACTGTCAGCCAAGATTTTACCAGCTTGTCCGATATTTCTGCGATTCATTTTGAACAACTTCATATCATGACAATAGTTCACAGCGAGCTCCAAAGAAACAATTCTCCCTTGACTTGTGACAATCGCCTGAGCCTTCATAGCGTGGCATTTCTTTTTACCAGAATAATTCGCTAATTCTTTTTTTAGGGCGATTGATTTTTACTTCCGTCGCATCAATCATTACCGTGTCCTCAGAACTGAGAGGAGTTCTTGAAATCGTAACACCACTTTGAACAAGAGTTACTTCAACCCATTGGCTCCGACGGATTAAGTTGCTTTCCTGAATACCAAAATCAGCCGCAATTTGTTCATAAGTTCGATATTCTCGCACATATTGAAGAGTGTCCATAAGAAGGTCTTCTAGGCTTAATTTAGGTTTTTATCCATCTTTTGCGTGTTTAATTTTTAATACAGCTAACATCTCTTCAAAAGTGGTACGCTGAATACCAACAAGACGATTAAATTGTGCATCAGTTAGTTGTTTACTTGCTTCATAATTCATAGAACTACTCTACCATGTTTTGTTTCGCAGGAAAGTCTATTATATTTAAGGATATTTGAAAGCTGTATTTTAGAAAAACAATTATGGAGTTTTGATATTTTCTTAGTTTCAAACAAGCATGTTATAATAAAGCTATGGCATATAGTACAGATTTTAAACATCGAGAATTAGATTACATCAAAGAGGGGCACAGCCATGTCGAGGCAGCCAAGGTTTTTGATGTTGGCGTCAGAACTCTCTTCATGTGGGAAAAGAAAGACGTGAACAAGGACACTCATACTAAACTAAAATCAAAAAGCATTATATAATAG
>NZ_VMNC01000031.1:0-1033 GCF_013277505.1 Streptococcus sp. k-378
CTTCATGAGCCCTTGATAAGCACTGTCAGCCAAGATTTTACCAGCTTGTCCGATATTTCTGCGATTCATTTTGAACAACTTCATATCATGACAATAGTTCACAGCGAGCTCCAAAGAAACAATTCTCCCTTGACTTGTGACAATCGCTTGAGCCTTCATAGCGTGGCATTTCTTTTTACCAGAATAATTCTCTAATTGTTTTTTAGGGCGATTGATTTTTACTTCCGTCGCATCAATCATTACCGTGTCCTCAGAACTGAGAGGAGTTCTTGAAATCGTAAAACCACTTTGAACAAGAGTTACTTCAACCCATTGGCTCCGACAGAGTAAGTTGCTTTCGTGGATACCAAAATCAGCCGCAATTTCTTCATAAGTTCGATATTCTCGCACATATTGAAGAGTGACCATAAGAAGGTCTTCTAGGCTTAGTTTAGGTTTTCTTCCACCTTTTGCGTGTTTACCTTGATAAGCTGTTTTAATACAGCTAACATCTCTTTAAAAGTCGTGCGCTGAACACCAACAAGACGCTTGAATCGTGCATCAGTTAGTTGTTTACTTGCTTCATAATTCATAGAACTATTGTACCATATTTTGTTTCGCAGGAAAGTCTAATATATAAATAGCAACTTACGACTATTTACCCCACTGTACCTCCTATGAAGAGTATACAGTCTAGTAGCAATTATACCACCCCCCCCCCGAATTTTGCAAGGAAAAACATTTGATTTTTTAGGTTTTGTAATTCGAATGTGATAATGTCTTTAGTAAATCGAACGTGAAAATGTCCCATTTGATAAAATAGTCGTATGAAAAGTATCCAACTGAATATGAATGAAACGAAAAAATATCTTGTGATAAAAGCTATAGACCAAGGAAAGAAAACAAAGAATCGAGCCTGTGTCGAACTGAATCTTTCTGAAAGACAAAGCAATCGTCTGCTACTAGCCTATCAACAGAAAGGAAAAGAAGTCTATTTCAGCAGAAAGACGAAAGCATTCGTTATAAAAGAAGTTGACGGTGACATCTACCTCAA
>NZ_VMNC01000032.1:0-814 GCF_013277505.1 Streptococcus sp. k-378
GACAGTCAAATCGATTTCTAACAATGTTTTAGAAGTAGAGGTGTACTATTCTAGTTTCAATCTACTATACTTTGTCAAAAATATTCTCAACCTTGATTCTCTCCTTAGATAGCGCATGGTTACAGGCTTTCTCTTCAGCTGTTAGCGGCTTGAGTTTGCTGGATTTCCTCGGAGTTTGCGCTTGAGGATATAGCTTCATGAGCCCTTGATAACCACTGTCAGACAAGATTTTACCAGCTTGTCCGATATTTCTGCGACTCATTTTGAACAACTTCATATCATGACAATAGTTCACAGCGATCTCCAAAGAAACAATTCTCCCTTGACTTGTGACAATCGCTTGAGCCTTCATAGCGTGGCATTTCTTTTTACCAGAATCATTCGCTAATTGTTTTTTAAGGCGATTGTGATTTTTACTTCCGTCGCATCAATCATTACCGTATCCTCAGAACTGAGAGGAGTTCTTGAAATCGTAAAACCACTTTGAACAAGAGTTACTTCAACCCATTGATTCCGATGGGTTAAGTTGCTTTCCTGAATACCAAAATCAGCCGCAATTTCTTCATAAGTTCGATATTCTCGCACATATTGAAGAGTGGCCATAAGAAGGTCTTCTAGGCTTAATTTAGGTTTTCGTCCACCTTTTGCGTGTTTACCTTGATAAGCTCTTTTTAACACAGCTAACATCTCTTCAAAAGTGGTGCGCTGAACACCAACCAGGAGCTTAAATCGTGTATCAGTTAGTTGTTTACTTGCTTCATAATTCATAGAACTATTCTACCATATTTTGTTTCGCAGGAAGTCTATTATCAAA
>NZ_VMNC01000033.1:0-49114 GCF_013277505.1 Streptococcus sp. k-378
TAAAGTCGGGATTATACCACAAAATGGAAAAGGCGGTGAAAGAAATCTGTAATTTGAAGGATTTCCTTCTTTTACTCAATGAAAATCAAAGAGTGTTAGGACATGGCCCCTGCCTGCAAGCTATACATCTTGTGATAGGTTCCTCCCAAGGCCAAGAGTTCTTCATGAGTTCCACTCTCGATAATGCGCCCCTTGTCCAAAACATAGATGCAGTTGGCGTCTTGAATAGTAGAAAGGCGGTGAGCGATAGCAATAGTTGTTCGGCCCTGTCTCATCTTCGCCAGAGAAGCTTGAACCAAGCTTTCTGTTTCAGAGTCAATATTGGCGGTCGCTTCATCCAAAATCAGGATTTTAGGCTGGCTGGCAACTGTTCTGGCAAAGGCAAGAAGCTGTCGCTGACCAGTTGAAAAACTCGATCCACGCTCAGACACAGGGGAGTCGTACCCCTTAGGAAGTTCTTGAATAAAGGAATCTGCATCCACAAAGGCTGCCGCAGCCTGAACCTGATCATCACTGATTTCTTGGTACATGGCGATATTGGACTTAATAGTTCCATGATAGAGAAAGGGTTCCTGCAAGACCAAACCGATGTTTTTTCTCAGCTCTTCTTGACTGAAATCCCTGATATCCACATCATCCAAGAGAACTCTCCCTGACTGGAATTCATAAAAGCGCATGAGGACATTGATAATCGAAGATTTCCCCGAACCTGTATGACCTACAAAGGCAATGGTTTCACCCTTGTTGACCGAAAAAGAAATATCATCCAGAATCGGATGTTTGCCATCATATGAGAAACACACATGTTCAAAACGAATATTGCCTTCTTCAACCTCAACCTGACTATTTTCTTGAAGAGGCTCATAGGTTGCCTCGTCAATCAAGGCAAAGACACGGCCTGCAGACACCATAGACGTTTGCAGGGTTGAAAAGTTTTGCGTTACTTCAATCAGGGGATCAAAGAGACGGTTGATATACTGGATAAAGGCATACATAGTTCCTGCCGTTATTCCCAGATAAAGTCCACGGTAGCCAAAATAAGCCATTAAGACAGTATAACCTAGGAGTTTCAACAAACTCATAGCAGGGCGCAACAAGAGGGCATCAAAGGCTACAGAGCGGTTGGCATAGACCAAGTGTTCTTGGTTAATCTCATCAAATTCTGCCTGCTGGCGCTTTTCTTGATTAAAGACCTGGATAATCCTAATTCCTTCGATATTTTCTGCCAGCTTACTATTGATATCTGACAAGAGACTTCTGGTTTTCTCGATAATCTTGACTGATTTTTTACGATAGAGATTGACCAAAAGGAAAATCAAAGGGAGAAAGAGCAGGACTAATGCTGTCAAACGAAAATCCAACACCAACATGGTATAAAGGGTTGTCAAAAAGATAAAAATTGCTGAGATAAAACTGGATAAAATCCCCGAAAACATATCACTGATTGTCTCGGTATCATTAGTCAAACGAGAGACGATAGAGCCTGCTGGCGTCTTGTCAAAATAAGACATGCCTAGCTTCTCCATATTGGCAAAGGCATCGCGACGAATATCCCTCACAATACTGTAAGACACCCGTACAAAGAGAAGATTTCCGACATACTGAACCAGAGTTTGCAGGATATAGAGACCATAGTAGGCCAGCAACACTGTCACAGCGAGTTGATTGAGATTGCTGAGATACTGGTCGATAAAGTGGGAAGCCACAAGGGGAATGACACTTTTAATGACCGTAGTCGCTAGGAGAAAGCTGAGTGCCAAAAAGGTCAGAAGACCATAAGGCTTGAGATAAGATATCAAGCGCTTCAATACAGCCCATTGTTCTTGTTTATTCTGCATCTTCTTCTCCCTTCATTTCCAGCTGCTGAGACTGGTAGGTTTGGGCATACCAGCCATCCAAAGCTAGCAAGTCTTCGTGCCTGCCTCGTTCGATGATTTGACCATTTTGCAGGACTAAAATCAAATCTGCATGGACAACTGCACTGAGGCGATGAGCCGTAATAATGGTTGTCTTGTCCTTTCGCGTCTCCTTAAGGTTGTCGATAATCGCATACTCTGTCTTGGCATCCACGGCCGACAAAGAATCATCCAAAATCAAGATATCAGGGTCTAAAATCATAGCCCGACTCATAGCCAGCCGCTGCTTTTGCCCACCAGAAAGACTGACTCCCTTTTCACCAATCAACGTATCAAATCCCTGTGACATGGCTACAATGTCTTGGTAAACTTGAGCTAGCTTAGTCGCTTCCTCGACCGCTGAAATGGGCAAGTTAGGATTGCCAAAGCGAATATTGTCTAAAATCGAAGTCGCAAAGAGGAACTGGTCCTGAGGGACGTAGCCCATAAGACTGCGAAGGTCTGTCAAACGATAATCCCTAATATCGTGACCATTTAGATAAATAGCTCCCTTATCCACATCGTACTCACGCAAGAGGAGTTTAATCAAGGATGTTTTCCCAGAGCCTGTCTGCCCAACCAAGCCCAGGGTTTGCCCTTTTTCCAAACTAAAGTGAATATTGGTCAGCGTTTCCTCGTTTTCAAAAGCAAAGTTATCAATAGCATACTCCAAGCGCCCGTTTTCAATACCATCCAGAGGAAACTCGGAGTCTTTTACAGATGATTCCTGAGACAAAAGATTCTCAATCCGCTGGTAAGAAACCTTTCCTCGCTGAGTGATATTAAAGAGGAAACCAATAGCCATGAGAGGCCAGACCATCATATCCAAATAACTAATAAAAGTGACCAAATTTCCAACTGTAATCTGCCCCTCCCGAACCATCAAAGAGCCGACTAAGAGTGTTAAAACATAGGATAATCCAACAAACAAGAGAACCATTGGGTCAAAGAGTCTATCGTATTTCATGGTTTGGAGATTCTTTTGGAAGGTTAATTCATTGACTGCCTGAAAGGACTCCAGCTCATCTGCCTGATAACCAAAAGACTTGGTCACTTTGATACCTGATACAGACTCCTGAACCTTGTTATTGAGTTCAGAAAAGGCATCCTGTGACTCTCCAAAGACCTTATGAGTCTTTCTTCCCAAACGACTGGTCGCATATGCCATAAAAGGCAGGGGCAAAATTGCAACTAGAGTCATCTGCCAGGAAATGCTAAAGAGCATGGTCAGCAAAGTCACTAAAGCTGTAATAGAGGCATCCACCGCAGATATAACACCACCACCTGCAAGACTCGTCAAAGAATTGATATCATTGGTTGCGTGTGCCATCAAGTCCCCCGTCCGATAGGTTTGATAAAAGGCTGGAGACATCTTTGTAAAATGCTCAAACAAGCGAGACCTCATAATCTGCCCCAGACGGTAGGATGTCCCAAGAATATACATACGCCAAACATAGCGCAGATAGTACATACCAAAGGCCGCAAGAAGCAAGTAAAATAGGTAAATAAGTAGTTCATTCTGAATTAATTGCCCCGATGTGATAGCATCAATGATCCGCCCCATGACCATTGGGGGAATAAGGTTAAGGACAGAAACCAAGACCAAGGCCACAATTCCGACTAGATAACGGCGTTTTTCTAGCTTAAAAAACCACCAGAGTTTTTGAATAATGGACATAAAATTCCTTTCTAGTTCCAAATGGAAACCTGAGACTCCGACCCCAGGTTTTTCTTATTCATAGGTTACAACTGTAACGTCACCTTTGTCATACTCAGCGATAAAGATATTGGCTACATTGTCATGCCCTTGTTTGCCGAGATTATCAATCAACCACTCTTCGCTACAGCCAAGCGATTCCAAGACTTCTACTTGGATAACACCATCAGTCACAATTAGATACTTAGGATTTTCATCTCCCATTTGGACCACGATGAGTTGGTCATTTTGCTCCTGCACAGCTCGTTCAACTTGCTTCATCTGGAAAATCCCTTGGCTACGAAGTTTGAGGGTTACATCCACCCCAAACAAATCAACCGAACGACAGGCTTCTAGGTCAATCTTCTCATGTTTGATGAGGAGAGTTGGCTTACCATCAATCAAACATTTCACAAAACGAATATTATGAAGCCACTTGAGGGTCAAAACCAAAATAGTCCACATCAGTAAAATCACCTCGTACTGCAAAATGCTGATAGAACTATTGTAAATCACCCCACCAATGATAGCACAGAGAACATAATTCTGAATTTAATCTGTCGCAGAGTTAGGTGCTAAGTTCCCCTTTCCTATCACATTGATAACAAAACAAGTGAGAAGAGCCCCAAGGCCAGTTCGATTACAATTTCCATACAGTTGAGTGTCTCTTGTTTACCTTCACCAATTCAATAACGTCTGTTTGATGCAATTCTAATTTCTTTAAAAGATACTTATCTAATTCGCTCTCGTTCATGGCGTGGTAGAAATCTGAACCGACCTTGACAAGTTCTCCATCAGTAACTGCAGAAGTATTGACGTAAACTTCTGATTTATCCACTCCCAAGTCTTTAGAAACAACCTCTATGAAATGAAGTTTGAAATTGGTTGTTAGAGGCTTAATTGGTCTGATATTTTGAGATTGTCACCAAAAGCATGGCCATCAAAGTCAAGACAAAAATCATGACCAATTCACAAAATCTAGTCACCTTTTTTATCACGATACGCCTTGAAGGCAAAAAATCCTGTGATAGCTAGGAGCACAATCCCAAAGCCAACCATGATACCATTTTGCTGACCGATTTGGCTGAGTACATAGTCATAAGAGTAGAATTTCATGTATTTTCACTCCCTTTCATAAAATCATTCTTAATTATAAACAAAAGAGGATGATTTTTCAAACCATACGTTGGGGAAATAGACTTATCAGACCAACTTCTCTAACTAATGACTCAAATACCTGTTTCAAGATTCTAATTTTGATAATTGATAAGAATAGACACTAGGAATTATCACTACAAAGAAAAGTGTCAAGAAGAATACCCAGTAAACATATAGTTGCACAAAGGAGTTTAGAAACAATAACAATCCTCCTAATACCCAAATTTTTCCAGCTAATCGATGTGTTTTTCTCCAGTTTTTATCACTCTCCAAGGTCCACGGAAGTCGAATACCGATTATATAATTTCGGTGTGTTTTTGGTAGATAATTTCCAATTACGATCATCACGACTCCCATAAAAATCTGAGCTAGAATCCCGCTCATCATGGAATAACCCAAAGATTCTCCGAAGATAGAAATCATTAATAGACAAGATACAAAAGGAATAATCCAGTAAATCAAAACTTGTATTTTTGAACTGATATTGCTAGATTTAGGATCCTTAATTATTAAAAATAGAAGCAACCAATGCATCAAAAGCATGAGAGTCGGTAATCCAAAGATAGCAGACATTTTATGATTGTAGCCATCTGCTTGACCCAGTAGATTAAAATGAGTGGGTATCTCCTCTGGTAATTGATTCCAGAAAACACAACCTACAAGGGAAGGTAGTAGGATGAGAATGCTCGTAAATAATAGCAATTTCTTATTGATTTTTATCTTCATCAAAATAATCTCCTTTCAGATCTGCTAACCAAACCATTATATCCTCTAAAACCGATGTATTTAACTCATAGTAAATAAAGTTTTTCTCTCTCATTTCATGAATCAAATCTGCTGCTTTCAAAATCGTGAGATGGTGTGAAATAGTTGCACTAGTCAACTCGAATTGACTGGCAATTTCTCCTGCAGATAATCTACCCGCTTTGAGTAAATTTAAAATCTCTCTCCTAACTGGATGAGATAAGGCTTTAAAACTATTTGCAAAACTCATAATGACTCCTTTCCCTTTGTAATATTAGCAGGGCTAGGACTAAGCAAGGTAAAACTGATAGTATTCCTGTCGGTGATGGGCCTAAAATCAAGAGGCTTGAAACTTTTTCTCCTGGTAATTGAAAGAGTAACCCAATACCTGCAGTTGCATTGATTGCCCCATGAAATAGGGCAGAAGCCCAGATAGAACCTGTCTTTTCCAACAACCAGCTTAACAATATTCCTAGGCTAAAACAAAATAGAAACATGGCGACAACTCCTAAAACGGGATAAGAAAAATAAGATAGTCCATAATTATAGCCTTGCAAATTGATTGGTAGATGCCAAAGACTCCAAATGAGACCAAGCAAGACATGAGTCTGGACTCTTGAAAAGCGTCCTCTTAGCACTGGGTAAAGATAGCCACGCCAACCAATTTCCTCCCCTAATGCAAAGAAACTATTAAGAAAAGGAGCGTAAGTCAAACTAGCTAGGATTTGAATCAAAGCCAAGAAAGATAAGGGAATGGCTGATTGAGAGACACCTTTTTCTTGTAAAATAGCTTGAATAGATTCAAAACCAAGGCTGAAATTGCTAGGAAATACAAGAAAATAAAGTCCCGCTCCTAAAAAACTGATGACTGCTGGTAACCAGATAGCTAGTAAGTAAAAGCGCCAGTTGCTCTTGAGATTCACGACTAATTTAGATTTGATTCCACTAGGTTGATTCGTGATTTTCCCTAAAATAAAGACTGCAAGTGCAGGCATCCACATGGCTACAATACTAGCAAGCTGACTCCATGGAGAATTTAGACCAACACCACTTAGCCATAGTGCCAACCATATTATCCAAGCAAGGGCATAAGCCAAGACCACAAAAAGAAGGATTGTTCTCTTATTTGACATATATGTAACGTCACTTTCTATTTAGATGTTTTTCTAAATAACATTATACACCTTTCTATTCTAAACACAAGAGCTATTTAGATTTTTTTCTAAATAGTTTAGGGAATTTTTATTTTCTCAGGATAAAGTCTAAAGAGTAATTTTTCAAACCATACGTTGGGGAAATAGGCCTTTTTTTGGTATAATAAAATCTATAATCTGAATGAAAAAGGTAACTTTATGAAACTTATCTCATGGAATATTGATTCCCTAAACGCTGCCCTAACTAGTGACTCAGCTCGTGCCAAATTGTCCCAAGAAGTCCTACAAACCTTGGTCGCTGAAAATGCTGATATCATCGCTATCCAAGAAACCAAGCTTTCTGCTAAGGGTCCTACAAAGAAACACTTGGAAATTTTAGAAGAACTCTTCCCAGGCTACGAAAACACGTGGCGCTCTTCCCAAGAGCCTGCCCGGAAAGGCTATGCTGGTACTATGTTCCTTTATAAGAAAGAACTCACACCCACTGTCACTTTCCCAGAAATCGGTGCCCCTTCTACCATGGACTTGGAAGGTCGTATCATCACTCTAGAATTTGATAAATTTTTCGTGACCCAAGTTTACACTCCAAACGCTGGAGACGGCCTCAAACGCTTGGAAGAACGTCAAGTCTGGGATGTCAAATATGCGGAGTATTTGGCTGAACTAGACAAAGAAAAGCCAGTCCTTGCGACCGGTGACTACAACGTAGCCCACAATGAAATCGACCTTGCAAATCCTGCTAGCAACCGCCGTTCACCTGGATTTACCGACGAGGAACGTGCTGGATTTACCAACCTTTTGGCAACTGGATTTACGGATACCTTCCGCCATATTCATGGCGATGTTCCGGAACGCTACACTTGGTGGGCACAACGCAGCAAGACTTCTAAAATCAACAATACAGGCTGGAGAATCGACTACTGGCTCACAAGTAACCGTATCGCTGACAAGGTCACTAAATCTGATATGATTGACTCAGGTGCTCGCCAAGACCATACACCGATTGTCTTGGAAATTGACTTGTAAGGATTTTCTATATGGACTACAATGCGGTCATTCCCGAGTTTCTTGTATCGAATATCGAACAGTCCCGGTCCTTCTACTGTGGTTTACTGGGTTTTAGGATTGAATACCAACGTCCAGAAGAAAACTTTCTCTTTCTCTTGAAGAGTGTCAACTAATGTTAGAGGAGGGAACAAAGGATCAACTAGCTGAACTGACCTACCCCTTTGGTCGTGGAGTCAATCTCTCCTTTGGCATAAAGGATGTTTCAAAACTCTATCAAAAAGTGATGGAAGCTGACTATCCTATCCATCGTCCCTTAACCAAAAGAAAGTTTCGTGTTGGAGATCACTATATCTATCCCCATGAATTTGCAGTTTTGGATCCAGATGGCTATTTTTTAAGATTTAGCGAGTAGAATAATAAAGATTGGGCAAAAGTCTTTAAAGTTAGAAAGAGGCATATTGTCAGGTGTCTAAAAACTTGATAGTATGCCTTTTATGATGGAAAAATCTTCTAATACTCTTCGAAAATCTCTTCAAGCCACGTCAACGTCGCCTTACCGTAGGTATATGATACTGACTCTGTCAATTCTATCCACAACCTCAAAACAGTGTTTTGAGGTTGTGGATAGCTTCCTAGTTTGCTCTTTGATTTTCATTTAGTATAAATGTTGGCCAATAAGTTGATTTTTGCCCATTTTTATTATATTTGTTCGTTTTTTAAACCAAAACACTAACAAAACAGTTGATTTCTAAAGTTATTTAGTGTAAAATAAAAACATTGGCTCAAGCCTATTTGAAATTGAATATCATGTTACTTGTTTATGTCGTGAATTGGCACGACGTTTCTACAAGGTGCCGGAACACCTAACAATAAGTAAGTTAACTTGGAGATATGGCCGTTTTTGCCATGCCTATTTTGGGGACTTACTTAGGGATTAAGTAGATCCTTTTTCTATTTCTTGCTGGAAACTATAAACAAGCAAATGGATTGGCTTTTAGACTTTAGGAGGTCTTATGAAATTATTAGAAGAGCGCATCCTCAAGGATGGGCATATCTTGGGTGATAACATCCTCAAGGTGGATTCCTTTTTAACCCACCAAGTTGACTTTAGCTTGATGCGAGAGATTGGTAAGGTTTTTGCGGAAAAATTTGCTGCTGCTGGCATTACTAAGGTTGTGACCATTGAAGCGTCAGGCATTGCCCCAGCCCTTTTTACAGCTGAAGCCTTAAACATTCCCATGATTTTCGCTAAAAAAGCTAAAAACATCACTATGAATGAAGGCATCTTAACTGCCCAAGTCTACTCCTTTACCAAGCAGGTAACCAGCACCGTTTCTATCGCTGGAAAATTCCTCTCACCAGAGGACAAGGTATTGATTATCGACGATTTCCTTGCTAACGGCCAAGCTGCTAAAGGCTTGATTCAGATCATCGAACAGGCCGGTGCCACAGTCCAAGCTATCGGTATCGTAATTGAAAAATCTTTCCAAGATGGCCGTGATTTGCTTGAAAAAGCAGGTTACCCTGTTCTATCACTCGCTCGTTTGGATCGTTTTGAAAATGGTCAAGTCGTATTTAAGGAGGCAGATCTCTAATGCAAACTCAAGAAAAACATTCGCAAGCAGCCGTTCTTGGCTTGCAGCACTTACTAGCCATGTACTCAGGATCCATCCTGGTTCCCATCATGATTGCGACAGCCCTTGGCTATTCAACGGAGCAGTTGACCTACCTGATTTCCACAGATATCTTCATGTGTGGTGTGGCAACCTTCCTCCAACTCCAACTCAACAAACACTTTGGTATTGGGCTACCAGTCGTTCTTGGAGTCGCCTTTCAGTCGGTCGCTCCCTTGATTATGATTGGGCAAAGCCATGGTAGTGGTGCTATGTTTGGTGCCCTTATCGCATCAGGGATTTACGTTGTTCTTGTTTCAGGCATCTTCTCAAAAGTGGCCAATCTCTTCCCATCTATCGTAACAGGATCTGTTATTACCACGATTGGTTTAACCTTGATTCCTGTCGCTATTGGAAATATGGGAAATAACGTTCCAGAGCCAACTGGTCAAAGTCTCTTGCTTGCAGCTATCACTGTTTTGATTATCCTCTTGATTAACATCTTTACCAAAGGATTTATCAAGTCTATCTCTATTTTGATTGGTCTGGTTGTTGGAACTGCCATTGCCGCTACCATGGGCTTGGTTGACTTCTCGCCTGTTGCGGCAGCACCACTTGTCCATGTCCCAACTCCACTCTACTTTGGGATGCCAACCTTTGAAATCTCATCTATTGTCATGATGTGTATCATCGCAACGGTGTCTATGGTTGAGTCAACTGGTGTTTATCTGGCCTTGTCTGATATCACAAAGGATCCAATCGACAGCACGCGCCTTCGCAACGGTTACCGCGCAGAAGGTTTGGCCGTACTTCTCGGAGGAATCTTTAACACCTTCCCTTACACCGGATTTTCACAAAACGTTGGTTTGGTTAAATTGTCAGGCATCAAAAAACGCCTGCCAATCTACTACGCAGCTGGTTTCCTGGTTCTCCTTGGACTCCTTCCTAAGTTTGGCGCCCTTGCCCAAATCATTCCGAGCCCTGTCCTTGGTGGTGCCATGCTGGTAATGTTTGGTTTTGTATCTATTCAAGGGATGCAAATCCTCGCTCGTGTTGACTTTGCTAACAATGAACACAACTTCCTTATCGCAGCTGTATCCATCGCTGCAGGTGTCGGTCTAAATAACAGCAATCTCTTTGTCAGTATGCCGACAGCCTTCCAAATGTTCTTCTCAAACGGAATCGTCGTAGCCAGCCTACTTGCTATTGTCCTCAATGCAGTATTAAATCATAAGAAGAAATAAAAAAAAGAGGTGCGAACCTCTTTTTTGTTTATCACAAGTTGATTATAAATACAATCAATCCCAATTCCCATCTAATATTTCTTTTATAAACTTCTTAGGCATCCAAAAGGAGTGTTTTGTAATCCTACGCCCATCTGGAAGTTCATCCGTATCAGATAATGAGCCTTTCCCAACAAATTTTCCTTTTTCAATTTCATAATAAGCATTGGTAGCATGTAATTTCGTAAATAGGATTCTATTTATCTTACTTTGAGGGAAATTAGTTGAAACTTTATTACCATTTTGAGTTAATTTAACTCCGTCAGAAATAATTTGTCTAGTTTCCTGCCACACTCTTTGGATTTCTTCTAATTGTCTATCCTGAAATCCCCAAAATTTGATAGAATCTAATACAAATAGCTTAGGTTCAATTTCCTTAAAAATAACGAAGAGGAACCGTTTATTATAAATTTCATTATAAACATGTGATGATTCCCAACTATCTATTGCTGCTAGTTCTTTAAAATAATAAGTTTTAAATGGGGAGTCTTCCTTAGGTAAATTATTCTTATCTACTCGAATGACTCTCAAATTCATGTTTGCTTTTTGAAATTCTTTTGTCTTATCTAAATCCCCTGTTAAGCCTAAAATTTTTCTAATCAGAGTACTATTCTTACCTTTTGCTTTTGGATTCACTTCAAATCTATCATATAACTCTTGTTCAGAAAAACCTTTGTAGGAAAGAATTTTCTCTGCAATAACCTCAGTAAATGATTTTTTCTCGCCCCTAAAATTAGCCAGAACACTTTCTTGATCTGATTGGTTAAAGATTTTATGATTAATCAGGTAGGTCATATAACTTGATTTTAATTCCCAAGCTCTTTGTTTTGCTAATTCATGACTAAAGGGTTGTTGTCTTAAATCCTTTCCTTTACCTGCCCCTTTTGTACAAGTTGATAAATAGTTTCCATCTGATTCTGATAATTCATGCGCCCTTCCATTTTTGATTTTATTTGTAATCTTCTGATAGTCTTCAAGGATGACTGCCATATCCTCCTCAAACCATTCATATAAAAATATTTTTTCAATGACATAGTCCTTCATTGTTTGATTAGGAATTAAGCCATTGTAAAACAATAACAAAATCTTTGCACATTTGTTCCATAAATGAGTGGAGTAAAAATCCTCTAAATTTTCCTCCATATAGTTTAGTATTGTTAATACAAGTCGTTCTTTGGCACTAAGTGTCCCATTTTTGTTTATCTTAAAAGGAGTAACTTTTAATTCTACACCTATTTTTTCAAAGTCAGCTTCCGAGTCACTATTTGGCTGGTAACCATAGAAATATTTTTCAATATAATTTCCATACTGCCCTTTTGACTTCATACTAATTGCTTTATCTTGTACCTCAGAGACTACTCTATCATTATAATCGTCATATGATTTATAGAGTGAACGATTATACTCTTCCATAACATCGGAAAATTTTCTATTTAATAGTTTGTGAGAATATTCAATAACACTATCGATATCTTCATCGTTATAGTTAAATAAGTTTTGATCCATTTTCTTCTCCTATCTTTTATATTATATCAAATTAAACTAAAGCAAACATTAATACTTGATCAATCATTGAAAATAGTATATAATGGATTAAACTGTAAAAAAATGAAGGAGAAAAGATGAAAGTTCTCGAACTATTTGCTGGAGTTGGCGGTTTTCGGATAGGATTAGAGAATGCCGATAAGCAACTCTTTAAAACAAAATGGGCAAACCAATGGGAACCATCTCGTAAATCTCAAGACGCATTTGAGGTCTATGATTATCACTTCCCCAATAGCGAAAATATCAATATTAGTATCTCTGATATAACAGACGAACAATTTTCCAAGATGGATGCCGATATGATTGTCGGTGGTTTTCCTTGCCAAGATTACTCTGTTGCGCGTAGCAAGAAAAATGAGAAAGGTATTGAAGGAAAAAAAGGAGTTTTATTTTGGGAAATCATTAGAGCAACGGAAATCATTAAACCCAAATACTTAATTCTGGAAAATGTGGATAGGCTTTTAAAAGCGCCCTCAAAACAGAGAGGACGTGATTTTGCAATCATGCTCACAGCTTTTAATAATCTTGGATATTCTGTAGAGTGGAGAGTTATTAATGCTGCTGAGTATGGAAGAAGCCAACGAAGACGTCGTGTGTTCTTTTTCGTATATCGCAATGATACAGTCTTTGCCCAAAAAGTTGACAATCTTTACGAAAAAAATGAAGAAATCTTTGAAGATAATAGGTATGATGACTATATTTTCAATCAAGGTCTATTTGCGAAACAATTTCCTATTAAACCTATAGCAGTTAAAAATCGTCATGTGTTTTATGAGTTACCAAATGATATAGTTGAAGTTTCAGATACTTTTACTGGTACTGTTTGGAATACAGGAATTATGAGACATGGAAAATACTATTCTATTGATACAGAACCTAACTACAATGGTAATCCGATTACTCTAGGAGAAATTCTTCAAGATGAATCTGAAGTACCTGAAAAATATTTTTTAACTGATCAGGCTAAACTAGAAAAATTTCAATATCTTAGAGGACCTAAAAAGATTGAACGAACATCCTCTGACGGACATCAATACATCTATTCAGAAGGAGGAATGTCCCCTTATGATGATTTAAACCTTCCAGGACGAACAATGCTTACATCCGAAGGAACTGTTAATCGTTCCACACATTTATTATTTGTAAACAATAAATATAGATTAATTACCCCTATTGAAGCTGAACGCCTTCAGGATTTCCCAGATGATTGGACAGCTAAAAAGAAACTATCTGACGGTTCTATTGTAGAGGTATCTGATAAAATGAGAATGTTTTTTATGGGAAATGCTTTGGTTACTGAGATTGTAAAAGAAATTGCTAAATTTATTAAAAAAATTGATTAATTTATCTGAAACTAAAAAAGAGGTGCGAGCCTCTTTTTTGTGTGACAAAATAAAAACATCTATCTAATCATATATGCTAGTGTCATAGTTCTGAAAATCATCTGAATCAAGAACAATTTCACAACTCTTATACTTTTCTCTTACAAGTCGTTCGGCTTCATCTGGATTTTCAGCCTCTATACTTACTAAACGTGATAAAGTTTCTGTAATTTCTACTGTATACTTTTTCAGTTTTAAATTGCTTTCCAATCATTCACTTATTAGCAATAATCTATATAGTTTTGGGCTTTCCAACCACTCTGGTAATTCATCTCCATATTCCCAGCTATATTTTTTATTCAATAAAAAAAGTTGTTTCTCATCACCAAACTCCATATTTTCAGACAACCACCTCACACAATCAGGGTCTGATAAAGTATAAACCATTACACATAAGTTTTCATAATTTCCGATACTTTCCTCTACCTTTAAATTCTATTATTTCTTTGTCTCTTAATATTTGAAGCTGTTGCCTAATCTTTTCTTGGATATGATTGTTCTTAACAAAGATATTTTTTAGGTCACTTTCAAAACGATACATATCTTCAAAGGTAAATTCTGAACCCTCTATCTTATCTATACAATTTAGAATTTCTATTGTCCAACCTCTTACTGAAAGAGAGTTCTTCCTTAAAAATAAACTTTGCTTAAATTC
The DNA here is from genome assembly GCF_013277505.1 of Streptococcus sp. k-378. Lineage (NCBI taxonomy): Bacteria > Bacillati > Bacillota > Bacilli > Lactobacillales > Streptococcaceae > Streptococcus > Streptococcus sp. k-378. Next base: position 14,134 of record NZ_VMNC01000033.1, read on the forward strand.
TTTTGTAACTTTTTCTGGATCTCTAACTTGTCCATTTTTCACAAAAAATATTCTTCCTTTAGAAAGTACTTGTGATAAATCAATGTTACAACCAATCCAACCTGCTCGTCTAGCAGTTGGCGCAAGTGGCTTCCTTTGAATAATTGATTTCGGTGTAACAAATTGCTTCGGAAGGACAAGAAAATTATTTACCTCAAAATTTTTTGTATAAGTTAAAAAAGAAATTAGGATTATTATCTACCTGCACACGCTACATCATCGTTGCATAAGCACCATCATTGATTGTTGATGAAAAATTTCCTTTTTTGCTCTTTAGTTCAAACTCCTCACTACAATGATTACAGTAAAAATCTGCTACAGGTCTATTATTTTCAAAATGATTTAAAGGATTTTTCCCACAATTAGGGCAATAAGACTGACGATAAACCCAATCCTCCATTAAGATACGTGCCTTCTGACTATTACTTTTATAGGTTTCTACTAGTTCTAAATTAAATTGTAATTCCATTTAAAAATTCCTCACTAATATGAGAATTCACTCGATATAAGCAATTAAAATCTACTATAACTAGTATACCACATATATGTACCTATTACATTTGTATTTCATCATTCTCTTTTATATTTCCTTCTCACATATCTCATAAAATATACCCTAGTTCTTGAGCTAATTTTAAAGAAAAAGCATAAAATTGAGCTATATTCGCTGGTATGGTAATTGCCATGGCAAGTCCACCTGGTAATCCTGCAACAACAGAAGTCCCACTCGCTAATAAAACATTATCCCTAATACAGGCATTAGCCACTCGATCTAAGATTTCTTAAGATAAGAGAGACGTTGGGCCTTGTTCTAATAAGGTAGGAATGTCCTGTGAATCTAATTCTTTGGAAAACTTATCCACTAAAAACTTCGAACGATCAACCTTAACAACAGGTAGTTTCACCACTTGTTGCAATACTTGCATAGCTAAGTCTTGTTCAGCCATATAAATACCTCTTTCTCTTGTATCTTTATCTCATAATATCACACTATCTAAATTTTATAAATCTTTTTAATAATTTTTAATACTCTTCGAAAATCAAATTCAAACTACGTCAGCTTCACCTTGCCCTACTCCAGTACAGCCTGCGGCTAGTTTCCTAGTTTGCTCTTTGATTTTCATTGAGTATAAGTCTAGAAAGATTCCCCCATCATGTTTTATTGCCTTTTTCTCCACCAAAAAAGAGGGGCAACCCCTCTTTCTTAGTTCTTATCCAGATTGCGTAGCATCTCGTCAATCTTGTTTCCATACTCGATGGACTCGTCTTTGACGAAGGTCAAATCTGGGATTTTGTACAATTTCAAATTGCGACCAAGTTCACGTTTGATGGTACCAGTTGCTTTTTCAAGCCCGATTTGGACTTTTTGGTTATCCGAAGCAAGGTTACTCAAAATGGTGTAGTAAACCTTAGCAACAGACAAGTCACCCAGCATCTGAACATCTGTGATGGTCACACCTTGGACACGTGGATCACGGACTTTCTTTTGCAAAATCTCATTGACTTCACGCTTGATTTCCATGCCCACACGATCTGTACGGAAATGATTTGCCATGATATTCCTTTCTCTACTTTGAACCAAAAGCTAGGCCAGCAGACCTAGCTATTTTAAACTTCTTGATTTTCAGTTTAAATTGAAACGAAGTTCAATTTGAAGTCATCTGCTTCTTTCGCCGTGGTGAAAGTGATGGAACTGATTTATCAGTCCCATCACAGGGGATTTTTGAGACCCTAGGCTCAAAAATAAGCAATGAAACCATCGGTTTGCTTGCGTCCCTCACCACCTAAGAAAGGAGCAAAAAATCTTATCTCTTGATTTCTTCCATGACATAGGCCTCAATCACATCATCCATCTTAATATCATTGTAGCCGTCGATCATCAATCCACCTTCACGGCCGTTTGTAACTTCCTTAACGTCGTCTTTATAGTGTTTCAAGCTTGCGAGTTCACCATCATAGATAACGACACCATCACGGATAACACGGACTTTAGAGTCACGGGCAACCTTACCGTTGATAACCATAAATCCACCGATAGTTCCCACTTTAGACACCTTGAAGGTTTCACGAATAACTGCTTCACCGATAACTTTTTCTTCAAATTCTGGATCAAGCATCCCTTTCATAGCTTCTTCCATCTCTTCGATAACCTTGTAGATAATGCTGTGAAGACGGATTTCCACATCGTCAGCTTCTGCTTGTTGACGAGCTTGTGGTGTAGGGCGTACGTTGAAACCAACGATAAAGGCATTTGAAGCTTCGGCAAGGGTCACGTCAGATTCATTGATAGCACCGACCGCTGAGTGGACGATGGTCACTTTGACACCTTCCACATCGATTTTCTGAAGTGATGCAGAAAGGGCTTCAACAGAACCTTGTACGTCAGCCTTAATGATAACGTTAACAGACTTGAGTTCACCAGCTTTAAGGGTATCAAAGAGGTTTTCAAGGCTAACACGTTGGGTAGCTTGACGTTGTTTCATGAGGGCACGTTTGGCACGCTCTTCACCTGCTGCACGCGCAGATTTTTCATCTTCGTAGACAGCAAAGTGGTCACCCGCCATTGGCGCTTCGTTCAAACCTGTGATTGAAACTGGCGTTGATGGACCTGCTACCTTAACACGACGACCAAGGTCATTGGTCATAGCACGGACACGACCGAAGGTATTTCCGACAACGATTGGGTCTTGAACATTCAAGGTACCTTGTTGAACAAGAAGGGTTGCGACCGCACCTTTTCCTTTATCCAAGCGCGCTTCGATAACTGTACCGATAGCACGCACTGTTGGGTCTGCCTTGAGTTCTTGAATTTCAGCTACAAGAAGGACTGTTTCCAACAATTCTTCGATGTTTTGGTTGAATTTAGCTGAGATTTCAACAAATTCAGAATCTCCACCCCAAGCAGTTGACATAACTCCATGCTCTGCCAATTCACCGATAACGCGTTCTGGGTTAGCACCTGGTTTATCAATCTTGTTGATAGCTACGATGATTGGAACATTGGCCGCTTTTGAGTGGTTGATGGCTTCGATAGTCTGAGGCATAACCCCGTCATCTGCCGCTACGACCAAGATCGTAATATCGGTAACAGAAGCACCACGCGCACGCATAGATGTAAAGGCCGCGTGTCCCGGTGTATCAAGGAAAGTAATCTTCTTGCCATTTTCCACGATTTGGTAGGCACCGATATGCTGAGTGATACCACCTGCTTCACCTGTCGCAACACGAGAATTACGAAGGGTATCTAGGAGTGTTGTTTTACCGTGGTCAACGTGTCCCATGATAGTTACAACTGGTGGACGCTCAACCAATTCATTTTCATTGAGATAACCATCTTCGACAAAGAAACGTTCGATGTCAGCATTATCCACTTCAACCTTTTGTTTGGCTTCGATACCGTAATCCACCATGAGGAGTTCAATTGTTTCCCCATCCAAGGATTGGTTTTGTGTGGCCATGACACCCATCATAAAGAGTTTCTTAACAATTTCAGCTGGTTCACGTTTGATACGTTTTGCGATTTCCGCAACGGTCATACCATCTGTATACTCAAATTCTGTTGGCAATTCATGGAATTTACGCTCTGTAACAGGTTTTGGAGTCTGATTGCGGTTGTTCTTGTTATTGCCTTTTTTGTTCTTTTTGTTGTTATTCCAGTTACTATTCTTTTGATTTCTCACTTGATTTTGACTACTTCGATTCTTTTGTTGTTTTCTAGGACCATCTTCTTCATGATCATAATCGTCACGATTTTTGTCTGGTCGAGCTTGTTTTTTACGACGTGTATCCACTGCAGGTTCTTTTTTCTCAGGGACGACTTCAACCACTGCTTGAACTTGCTGTGCTTGTTGCGCCTGTTCAGCTAACTTAGCCACCTCTTCAAAGATTTCCTCTGGCTCCTTGCGTTTGTTAGCTTGGGCCAAGGCTTCTTTGGCAGCCTGAGTCTGCTTGAAACGCTCCTCACTTGAACGTGCATATTCTGCATTTTGCTCTGCTTTTAGGGCAGCTGCACGGGCTTTAAAGTCAACACGTGGAGCCGCTTGATTTGAACGTTTGTCCTCTTGTTGACGGCGTTCATTACCACGACTTTGCTGACCTTGCTGTTTCTTAGCTTGGTCATTAAAGCGACGATTGTCGCGGTTGCCTTGACCTTGTTTTCCACCATTACGGCCGTCGTTTTTCTGACGGTTGCCGTTTTGTTGTTGGTCACGACTATTGCCTTTATTTTGCTTGCGTCGCTCTGCCTGCTCTTTAGCACGGGCTTCACGCTCAGCCTTGAAATTACGACTTTGCGGTTTAGCTGCTGCTTTTTCTGTTTTAGGAGCAACTGGTTCAGCCGCTTTTGCCTCTTCCTTAGCTACAGCTGGTTTAGCTGGCTCAGATTTTTCGGCTTTCTTTTCTGCACTTGCTTTTGGGGCTGCAGGTTTTGCCTCTTCCTTAGCTACAGCTGGTTTAGCTGGCTCAGATTTTTCGGCTTTCTTTTCTGCACTTACTTTTGGTGCTGCAGGTTTTGCTTCTACTTTCGGAGCAGCTGCAGGCTTAAAGCTGGCAGCAATTTTTACAGCGACAGCTTCTTCCACACTTGATGAGTGGCTTTTCACATCCAAGCCCAACTCTTTTGCACGCGCTACAACTTCTTTACTTTCTTTTCCAAGTTCTTTTGCGATTTCGTACAATCTTTTCTTAGACAAATCATGTCCTCCTCTTCTATTCCATAAGAGACCTCATTTTCTTTGTAAATCCAGCATCTGTTACAGCCAAAACCTTTCTCGATTTCCCGACTGCTATGCTTAATTCCAGTGTTGAAAACACGGTTACAATTTCTACTTGATAATAATGACTTTTATCTTGAATCTTCTTGGTCAGATTGGGTCCAGCATCATGAGCTAGAAAGACCAACTTGGCCTTGCCGTCTTGAATGGCCTTGACCACCAATTCTTCACCCGATATGATGCGCCCTGCTCGCTGAGCAAGCCCCAAGAGATTACTCATCTTTTGCTTATTCAAGTCCCAACTCTCTTCTTTTCACTTTGTGATCCACATAAGCGATCAACTCGTCATAAAAGCTTTCTTCCACTTCCATGCTAAAGCTGCGGTTAAAGACCTTCTTCTTTTTCGCCTCTAGGGCTTCTGCATTGTCTAGTTTGATATAAGCGCCGCGGCCATTGGCCTTGCCCGTAGGATCAATAAAGACTTGTCCTTCCTTGTTCTTGACAATGCGGAGCAAATCACGCTTATCAATCACTTCGTTAGACACAACAGACTTGCGCAAAGGGATTTTTCTTGTTTTCATCTTTCCCTCCTCTAGCAGCTTTTATTCTTCTACAGTATCGTTTTCTACTTCCAACTCTACTGAAGCAGCGTCTTCCATGGCTTCAAATTCGCTAGCAGACTTGATATCGATACGGTAACCAGTCAAGTGAGCCGCCAAGCGCACGTTTTGTCCACGACGACCAATGGCAAGAGAAAGCTTATTATCTGGAACAACCACCAAGGCACGTTTGCTGTCGTTTTCATCAAAGATAACTTGGTCAACCTCAGCAGGAGCGATGGCATTGTAGATAAATTCAGCTGGATCTGCTACCCACTCGATAACATCGATATTTTCTTCGATTGGTACCATGCGGTCATTTTTAGCATCGTAACGAGCTGGGTGGAATTTGCTAGTAATCTTCTTGATATTAGCACCACCACGTCCAACGATTGTACCGATAGCATCCACGTTTGGATTGTGGCTACGAACAGCAACCTTCGTACGGTCACCTGCTTCACGAGCCACGCTCATGATTTCAACAGTTCCATCATAAACTTCTGGAATTTCTTGCTCCATCAAACGTTTGATCATTTCTGGATGGCTACGGCTAACAAAGACGTTCACACCACGAGGGTTGTCTTCAACCTTGTAAACATAAACTTCGATACGATCATGAGAAGCAAAAACTTCTCCAGGAATTTGGTCTTGTTTTGACAATTGGGCTTCGATGCTACCAAGGTTGACATAGATAAAGCGGGTGTCAAAGCGTTCTACTGTACCAGACATGATTTCTTGCTCATGTTCTTTGTAAGTATTGTAAGTGATGGCACGTGTTTGCTTGCGCATTTTTTCCATGATGGTTTGTTTGGCAGATTGGGCTGCTACACGACCAAACTCAGCTGGTGCTTCTTCAAACTTGATTTTGTCTCCAAGTTCATAAGCTGAATTAATGGCAAGAGCATCTTTCAAGCTGATTTCCAAACGGCTATCAAATACTTCATCAACAACTTCACGGACAGTGTAAACGGTAAAGTCACCTGTTTTTTCGTTAAAGTCAATGGCTACGCTGTCTGATTGACCATAGCGTCTGCGATAAGCGGAACGAAGCGACTCTACTACTGCGTCGATGATGTCTTCTTTTTTGATTCCCTTGTCTTCTTCCAAAATGCGGAAGGCCTCTAGCATTTCTTTACTCATGTTTTCTTCACTTTTGAATCCTCAAAAGCTATCCTTTCTTTTTCTATAATTTAACTGCTAAACGTGCTTTTGATACTAAACTGTATGGAATTTGGACAGTTTTCTTACGTGTCTTGTCCATATATTCCATGGTCAACTCGTCCTCTTCAAAGGCCAACAAGGTTCCTTCAAAGACCTTTTGCTTATCGATGGCTTGGTAGAGCCCGACATGGATGTATTTCCCAACCGCTCCAGCGACGGCATCCTTGGTTTTCAAAGGACGTTCCAAGCCTGGACTGGTAATTTCTAGGAAATATTGTTCTGGGAAGGGATCTGGCTTGATGGTATCTAGGACAGGACTGATCATTTCTGTCAAGTCTGCCGTGTCGTTCAAGGTAATTCCTTCAGGTTTATCTACAAAAATACTGAGAATCATGTCACTGCCAATCTTTCCATACTCGATATCCACGAGTTCGAAAGGCGCTTCTATGACAGGTTCTACAACTTCTCTGACTAATTCTACGATTGTTGCGATTGCGTCCACCTCCTCATAAGCAAGAGGCGAAGATATTTCCCCGCCTCACTTTTCATATTCTTACTCTTAGTATAGCACGTTTGCCAACTTATGTAAAGCAAAAGCACTTATACAGCCTGATTTCAGGCTAATTCTTAAAATTCTGCCTCAACTCGGTAGATAACTTGCCCCTTGTTGGAGAATTTTTGCTCGTATTCTGTCATGACATTGCCTTCAAAATCACTGGCATGTAAATCAAGCCAGACACCATTGAGCTTCATGCCATACTGAGAAAAGCTCACTAAACTGTACTCAAACAAGCCACGGTTATCCGTCTTAAAATGAATTTCTCCATTTTCAGGCAAGATACGTTTGAAGGTATCCAAGAAGGTCTTGTAGGTCAAACGACGCTTTTCATGGCGTTTTTTCGGCCAAGGATCTGAAAAGTTCAGATACAAGCGATCAATCTCACCGTCTTCAAAGTAGTCAGTCAAGTCAGAACCATCTACCCACAAGAGCTTGATGTTAGGCACTCCAACTTCAAGAACCTTGTCCAAAGCGTAGCTCAAAACAGACTTTTGAATATCAATCCCGATATAGTTGATGTCAGGGTTTTGCTTGGCCATACCTGAAACAAAGGCACCCTTTCCACTTCCAACTTCCACATGAATGGGATTGTCGTTTCCGAACAAGTTCCGCCATTTCCCCTTGGCTTCTAAGGGATTGAGGACCACATACTGGGGATTTGCCTCTAGTAATTCTGTCGCCCCTTTACGATTTCTAACTCTCATCTTCTCTTTCCATACTTGTCTCGGAAGTGACGCAAGCCATGGATCTCCCGATTGACATTTTCTAAATCTTGGTTCATATAATACTTGGAAATCTGGCTCAAATAAGACAATTGACCGTACCAATACAATTTAGTTAATACCGTCTGATTGTACTTGTAACCGTAGTAGGTCAACCATTCCTTCCACTGATGTTCTGGAATATAATGGCAGAGCATATGGGCCACATCAAACATGCGATCGGTCAAGCGAACCGAATCCCAATCTACCAAATAAATCAAGCCACTATCTGTCTCAATCCAATTACTATGTCGTACATCTCCATGGACGATGGTCGCATGGTCCTCTCTAAATCCTGGAATAGTCTGACGTAAATCAGCCATCACTTCACTGATAAAATGATTTTTACGCAAAGCATCTGGAGCCGTTTCTTGCCAAGACTGCAGTAAATCTACAGGTGTTTCCATGGCATAGCCCAAACGACTCAACTGTGTCATCAACGGACGTGAGCGATGAAGACGGGTTAAAATATTGACGATTTGCTTACGATTCATATCATATGGGGTTAATATCTTGCCTGTCAACCATTCTTGAGCACACATATCACGTCCATCTGCCAAACGGCGACTCCATAATAATTGTGGAGCAATTTGTTCTCTAGCTAGACCAGGTAGGATTGGAGAGGTGTTCATTTTTACAAAGATACGCTTCCCATCAGGATAGCTACCCATATAAGCCTTGCCACTTTTCCCAGGTATGGGAGTCAGTGTTAGCTCATTATCACCCAAATCCATTTTTTTCCTCCGTATAAAGTTTCCTTACTATTCTACTAGTTTTTGGCCTATTCGTCAACCGCTCCACACCTGATTCTCAAAGAAAAGCATCTGGATTGGCTTGGGCTATCATTCTAGAAATAAAAAGGCAAGCACCGTCTTCTGCTTACCTTTTCATAATTTTTATAAATAATATAAGAGTGGCCAACTGTTGTAAAACATGTGGACAAGAGTAGAAACCCATAAGTTTTGGCTCTTTTTATAAGCAAAACCCAGGAACAAACCCCCAAGTAGATAAAAAATAAACGAAGGGACATTAGAAGGTCCATGCATGAAAGAAAAGAGAGAGGAAGTTAGCACAAGCCCTAACCAAGAATTGTCAAAAAACGCACCTTGAAGAAGTCCTCTGAAAATGAGTTCCTCCTGGATGGGGCCAAAAACTGAGGAAGTCAAAATCAAAGACAGGGAAATTCCTCTGCTGACTTCCGCCAAGTGTTGAACTCCTGCGCCAGAAGAAACAGCAAAGAAATGAATATAAACCAGCGTCTCAAGCACACTTAGAAGAAAGATTGCAATGAAAAGCAAAAGTTCTTTCTTGTTTAACATCCCAAAAGAAATCATTTCAAACTTTCTAGCATAAGCAACACTCAGCGAGGTTACTAGAAGACTTACAAGAATCAATGCAAATTCATTTTGAAAAAAGTCCCCATGGTTAATCGTATAAGGAACTGTAATGACGATTATTAGTACTAAAAATCCAAAGCACAAGGCATGAAATTTATCAAAAAACTCCATAAAATTATCCTCCTCACCAAACAGACTTCCTACGCGTCATCCTTTAGCTCTAGTCTTTCCAAAACAAACCATTTTAGTAGCCAAAATCCGACCACATAACCAGCCCCTAAGAAGATAGCCATTAAAGATAGCATGGGATTCAGGAAATAAAAGACCACAACAGATACAAAGGTTAGCACAAAAACATTAAAGGCAATGGTGTCAGAAGCCAAGACTAGAATATAAGGTGTCAACCAATCTAAGGTTTTTGAATCTAGGAAAAATAAGTGTTTATACATGATAACCTCCTCTATGGCTGAAAAGCAAGCCTTTTGTTTTTTACCCCAAGACCCTATGTAAAAAAGTCAGCAAAAATGGTAATGTTGCGAAAATATTATTGATCACATGCACCGCATAGGATGGATAAATACTCTTGGTATAGCGGGTCAAACCGGCAAAGATGATTCCAACTGTTGCAAAGATGAAAATATCTAACAGACTAGGCAGGCTTGAAAAATGAGGAAGAGCAAATAAAATTGACGGAAGAAGCAAATCAAGGCCAAATCTCGAATACTTAAAAAAGGCGTGTTGCAGTAATCCTCTATAAATCAGCTCTTCCATAAGTGGAGTCAGAAAGAACAAAGTTATATAGATACCTAGCTCGGCAAAGTTGGTCCCACTATAACCGATCAATACAGCCCAACCTTCAGCAGTTGACTGAACATGTTTAGCTGTCTGAACGTTAAAAGAGATCTGGAGCACTAGCACTAATACTGTCAAAATCGAATACCAAAGCCATTTTTTTCTCGGAATGCGAAAAAGATAGCCGTGCCCTGTCTTAAACAGAATCCAAATCATGACTCCACTAAATAGCAAACTCAAGAAATTTTGAATCCAGACGAAATTGCCAATCTGGGAAGAAAATTGCCAATAATTTTGAACAATAAGCGTCAGCCGAGAAAGACCAAATACGAAAAATAGGTAAGACAAGACTACACTTATTTTGAAAACAAGCTGATACTTTTTCATAGAAATTCTTCCTCATTTCTTGTATTTCAGCCTATATTCCACATAAATGAAAACCTGCTCCTATATAACCACGGTCATGATAACCGCGCGGGCAGTAACCACTTACTGGAAAAGGACCTGAATTTTTTAATATAGGAGGGTAAGAACCGAATGGACTTACCTGATTAGCGTACCCTCTATAAATATCAGATACATCCCCACCCTCTATACGAGCAAGCATTTCATTATCCATAACTGCAAATTGAGTCGTTGTTTTTGTTTCCATGAGGAATACCTCCTTTTTTATTTTTAATTTTAATTTTAATTTTAATTTTAATTTTTGTCTTGTTGCAACTTTGACAAGTTTAGTATATCATCGTTTATTAATTTTTTTCATCCAAATCTTGAATTGTCATCGAAACGTCTTGAATTGTTAAAAAATTTAAAAAGCAAGCATTAAAAACATACTTGCCCTTTCACTCTTGTCTATAGGCAAATGTTAGCTATATGTTATTACAAACAAATAGTATCATTGCACCTGTTTACCATCTATTTTTATTTATGAATTTTTTGTTTCACTTTAATCATTACAGAAGCCATAAAAAACGCGACAGCCAGCCGAAGCAGTTGGTAACTTTCTTCCTCTCCTGTTTTCGGTAATAATTTTTCATTCGAAGTAATAGATTTGCTTACATAATCAGTCCCCTTAACATCAGTTGAAGGAGTTTTATTTTCTTGAGCAACATCAAAAATAGGTTTGAGAGTTTCCGATTGATTCTTATTGTCTAACATTGCTAAATTGCCAGATTGAGTAGTTTTAGCTTTAGAAGTTGAGTTTGTACTCTCCACTTTCCCACTATTTTCACTATTAGAATTGGGATTATCATTGGATATTTTCATTTCGGTTCTTTTTTCATCACTCATACCTTTGCTGTCACTTACAACTTTATCACTAATATTCATGCTGTCACTTCTAGTATTCTCATCACGGACACTTTCAGTTACTGTTTCCTCAGAAGATTTCACTGTCTCCGTTTGCTTAGGTGAGTTTCTCGAGTACATATAATCATACACCTGTTGTGCAGTTGCTCCGCCACCAACCCATCCAGATATCGGATGTCCATTTTTTAAATACAAAATTGTTGGTGTTCCTGGAATACCGACTTTTTTAAATAGAAACTCTCTCGCTTCCCCGTCAAAATCTTTACCATCCAAATCATAATACTCTAACTTCTTTTCAATCAAGTTATTAAATTCTTTCAATTCAGGAGAAAATTGACGACAATGAGAGCAAGTTTTTCTACCAAAATATATAGTATGTTCCAATTGATCCTCTGTAAAAGATTGACGAACAGCTTCAATATCTATCTTTTTAAAGTCCGTAACATTCTTCTCATACTCTTCTGGGGTTACAACAGAAGGTTTATGCTCCATCTTTTCCGTACCCGATTGTAAATCTGGCGCCACAAGAGAACTATCATTCGCCTGGATAGATGAAGTAGTAGGCTGTTCTTCTGCATATGCAAGACCTGCAGTAATAGATGCAAATACAAGTGGTACAAGTAATAGCGATTTTATCTTTTGTTTCTTCATAAGAATACTCCTTTACATTTGTTATCTTTATCTTACCTTATTTAAGATTACAAATTCATATAAATCTTAAATGGTCATCGAAACATCTTGAATTGCAAAAACTTCATTATAAAAGGGTAAGTATTGCGAAAACACTTACCCTTTTCTTTTATACTTCATTAAGCTCTACTTTTTATAATACTTCAAGCCCCAAATGAGTAGAAGCATGATAAGCAAGCAGAGAATAGCGCCAATATAGGCAATTAATTGTTGATAGAATTCTCCTGCTGTGATACCTCTATACAAACAAATAATAGACATAAAGCCTGTCAAGCCGATGAACATGAGTTGATTGGTTCTAGGACTAACCAAATCATCATTTACTTCTATTTAAGATCATGTCTTTTATGCTAATGTATGTTAACACTAAAAAACAAGTTAGGCCAATAATATTCAAAATGAATAGCAATGGGGTTAAGTCTCTAAAAAAATTATCCACTGATATTATAATAAATACTAAAAATACTATAGTTGAAACTATCTTTTTCTTGTTCATAATTATTTACTCCATTCCAACTAAGTTCAGCTTAGTAATGAAGAGCGATTTTTAACAGTATTTAGCAGCACCAGCTGCCGCTCCGCCCCAAAAACCAACAGTAGCTCCAGATACAGTACCAATGATAGGTAGCGTTACAGTTCCTAAGGCGCTACCAGCAATTCCTGTAGTCAATGCCCCTCCAACTACACCAAGTCCACATCTTATCCAACCGCCACCTTCAACGCAAGTAAGCATATCAGCATCCATAATCTCAAATTGTTCCATCATTTTTGTATTCATGACAAATACTCCTTTTTTATTTTTAATTTTTGTCTTGTTGCAACTTTGACAAGTTTAGTATATCATTGTTTTTTAAAATTTTTCATCCAAATCTTGAATTGTCATCGAAACGTCTTAAATTAGCTTTTTTATTTAAAACCACCTCTAAATTTTTTTTAAAAGATAATTTCTAATCACTTTTTTACCATTCAGGAAGTTTCAATGACTATTCAAGATTTCATAAAATATGAACTTATTTTTATGGCATAATAGATCTATCCACTATATGAAAGGAATTGCCAATGACTTCTTATAAACGTACATTTGTTCCTCAAATAGATGCTAGAGACTGTGGTGTTGCTGCCTTAGCCTCGATTGCTAAATTCTATGGTTCAGATTTTTCTCTAGCTCACTTGAGAGAACTTGCAAAGACCAATAAAGAAGGAACGACTGCTCTTGGCATTGTAAAAGCCGCTGATGAAATGGGCTTTGAAACAAGACCTGTTCAAGCAGATAAAACGCTCTTTGACATGAGTGATGTCCCCTATCCATTTATCGTTCACGTTAACAAAGAAGGAAAACTCCAACATTACTATGTTGTCTATCAAACAAAGAAAGACTATCTGGTTATTGGTGATCCTGACCCTTCTGTAAAAATCACCAAAATGTCAAAAGAACGCTTTTTCTCTGAATGGACTGGAGTAGCTATTTTTCTAGCTCCCAAACCTAGCTATCAACCCCATAAAGATAAAAAGAATGGTCTACTAAGCTTCCTTCCTCTGATTTTCAAACAAAAATCTCTCATTGCTTACATTGTTCTCTCAAGCTTATTGATAACTATTATCAATATCGGTGGTTCTTATTATCTCCAAGGAATCTTGGATGAATACATCCCAAATCAGATGAAATCAACTTTAGGAATCATCTCAGTTGGTCTGGTTATCACCTATATCCTCCAACAAGTCATGAGCTTCTCCAGAGATTATCTCCTAACCGTTCTGAGTCAGAGATTAAGTATCGATGTGATTTTATCCTATATTCGCCATATTTTTGAACTTCCTATGTCTTTCTTTGCGACACGTCGTACAGGAGAAATCATTTCACGGTTCACAGATGCTAACTCTATTATAGATGCCTTGGCTTCTACCATTCTATCTCTTTTTCTGGATGTTTCCATTCTGATTCTTGTAGGGGGAGTCTTACTGGCACAAAACCCTAATCTCTTCCTTCTTTCTCTTATTTCCATTCCTATATACATGTTCATCATCTTTTCTTTTATGAAGCCTTTCGAAAAAATGAACCATGATGTCATGCAAAGTAATTCTATGGTTAGCTCTGCCATTATCGAAGATATCAACGGGATTGAAACTATCAAGTCGCTCACGAGTGAAGAAAATCGCTATCAAAATATAGACAGCGAATTTGTAGATTATTTGGAAAAATCCTTTAAGCTCAGTAAGTATTCTATTTTACAAACGAGTTTAAAGCAGGGAACAAAATTAGTTCTGAATATCCTTATCCTATGGTTTGGCGCTCAATTAGTCATGTCGAGTAAAATTTCTATCGGTCAGTTGATTACCTTTAACACACTTCTTTCTTACTTTACAACTCCTATGGAAAATATTATCAACCTCCAAACCAAACTCCAATCTGCGAAGGTTGCTAATAACCGTTTGAACGAAGTCTATCTAGTCGAATCTGAATTTCAAGTTCAAGAAAACCCTGTTCATTCACATTTTTTGATGGGCGATATTGAATTTGATGACCTTTCTTATAAGTATGGTTTTGGACGAGATACCTTAACAGATATTAATCTCACGATTAAACAAGGAGATAAGGTTAGCCTAGTTGGAGTCAGTGGTTCTGGTAAAACAACTTTAGCCAAAATGATTGTCAATTTCTTTGAACCCTACAAAGGACATATTTCCATCAATCATCAGGATATTAAAAACATTGATAAAAAAATCTTGCGCCGTCATATCAATTACCTACCCCAACAAGCCTATATCTTTAATGGCTCTATCTTGGAAAATTTAACCTTGGGCGGTAATAATATGATTAGCCAAGAAGATATTCTAAGAGCTTGTGAATTAGCTGAAATCCGTCAAGACATTGAAAGAATGCCTATGGGCTATCAAACTCAGCTCTCTGATGGAGCTGGTCTATCAGGAGGACAAAAGCAACGAATAGCCCTCGCTCGTGCTCTTTTAACTAAAGCTCCTGTTTTAATACTAGATGAAGCTACTAGCGGTCTTGATGTCTTGACTGAGAAAAAAGTTATAGATAATCTTATGTCCCTCACTGATAAAACCATTCTCTTTGTAGCCCATCGTCTCAGTATAGCCGAACGAACCAACCGTGTCATTGTTCTTGACCAGGGGAAAATCATTGAAGTTGGTAGTCACCAAGAGTTAATGCAGGCGCAAGGTTTCTACCATCATCTATTCAATAAATAAGGAGAATGTCATGAATCCTAATCTTTTTAGAAGCGTCGAGTTTTATCAGAGACGTTACCATAACTATGCGACAATGTTAATTATACCTCTTTCATTACTATTTACTTTCATCTTGATTTTCTCCCTTGTTGCCACAAAAGAAATTACTGTTACTTCCCAAGGAGAAATCGCCCCTACAAGTGTCATTGCCTCCATTCAGTCAACCAGTGATAATCCTATCCTAGCTAATCATTTAGTGGCAAATCAAGTAGTTGAAAAAGGGGACTTACTCATCAAATACTCTGAAACAATGGAAGAAAGTCAGAAAACTGCCTTAGAAACTCAATTACAAAGACTTGAGAAGCAAAAAGAAGGACTTGGAATTTTGAAACAAAGTTTAGAAAAAGCGACTGATCTTTTTTCTGGCGAGGATGAGTTTGGCTACCATAATACCTTTATGAATTTTACTAAACAAGCTCATGATATTGAACTAGGTATCACAAAGACTAACACCGAAGTTTCAAATCAAGCTAATCTTGCCAATAGCAGTTCATCAGCCATCGAACAAGAAATTACAAAAGTTCAACAACAAATTGGAGAATATCAAGAGTTGAGAGATGCTATCATAAATAAAAGGGCTCGCTTACCAACTGGCAATCCGCACCAGTCAATTTTGAATCGTTATCTTGTAGCCTCACAAGGACAAACACAAGGAACTGCAGAGGAGCCATTTTTATCTCAAATTAATCAAAGTATTGCAGGTCTTGAATCATCTATCGCAAGCCTCAAAATTCAGCAAGCTGGTATCGGAAGTGTAGCAACTTATGATAATAGTTTAGCAACCAAAATTGAAGTACTCCGTACTCAATTTTTACAAACAGCTTCTCAGCAACAACTAACCGTGGAGAATCAATTAACAGAATTAAAAGTACAACTAGATCAAGCGACACAGCGCTTAGAAAACAATACCTTAACCGCTCCAAGTAAAGGTATCGTTCATCTGAACAGCGAATTTGAAGGTAAAAATAGAATTCCAACTGGTACAGAAATTGCTCAAATATTCCCTGTCATCACAGATACAAGAGAAGTACTAATCACTTACTACGTATCTTCTGACTATCTACCTCTACTAGATAAAGGACAAACTGTAAGATTAAAACTGGAGAAGATTGGAAATCACGGCACCACCATCATCGGCCAACTTCAGACAATTGATCAAACTCCTACCAGAACAGAGCAAGGCAATCTCTTTAAACTAAGCGCTCTTGCAAAACTATCTAATGAGGATAGTAAAATCATCCAATATGGCTTACAAGGTCGCGTCACTAGTGTAACTGCAAAGAAAACATATTTTGATTATTTCAAAGATAAAATTTTAACCCATTCTGATTAATTTTCAGATAACACTCTATAACTATTTATTATCTTATAAAACAGGAGAATCATAACATGGATAAGAAACAAAACCTAACTTCATTTCAAGAACTAACAACTACCGAACTCAACCAGATTACAGGTGGAGGATGGTGGGAAGAGCTTTTATATAACATTCGTAGATATCCTCTTCACATCACACAAGGATTTCATCAGCCAATACAACTATAAAAAAACAAGACCAAGAGAACGTACTCTCGGTCTTATTTTTTATCATGCTGTATGTATCACAGTAAGCATCTGACGAAAAACTTGATTTTGACAGGTGGTATTGAGACTAGCATTAGGATAACTTTCCACAATTTTCATAACGGTATAGAGACCAACTCCTCTTTCCTCCCCTTTAGAACTTGCTCCAAAGGAGAAGATTTCAGAAATATCGATGCTCTCTTCTTTGATGGAGTTTTCAATGATAAAGGTCTCCTGTGCCCCATTTTTAAAAAAAGCGATTGAAACATGAGGTTGACTAGCCTCTATACTAGCTTCAATAGCGTTGTCACAAAGGATAGACACAATGGTTAGAAAATCAAGCAGGCTCATCCCCTCAACCTGAATCTCCTCAGGAACTTCAACATTAAAAACAATGTTCTTTTCTCTAGCTTTTATAAATTTTCCAGCTAGGAGACTCTTGAGGGCACGGTCCCGAACATTCACCAATCGTCCAAGGTCATATTTATTGTCCTGCAATTTTTCACTAGAATCCTTTAAGACCGAGTCGTAGACCTCTTTTATCTGCTCCATATCCTCCTCTTCAACGCCCAGACGTAAGCTGGTCAAGAGGTTGGTGTAGTCATGGCGAAAACTCCGTACTTCCTTGTAAAGTTCCTCTATATGCCGACTATAGCGTTCCATATCTCTGTAGCGCAAGGTCTGCTCTTGGTTCAGTTTCTTCTGAAGTTTTTGTTTCAAATAGGTATCCAATTTCTTGATAACCCCCATAAAAAAGAGCAGGTAAAACACCAGAATAAGATGACGAACAGTCTTTGATTGGATATCGTATGCATATTCAAAGTAAGACAGATTTTCCATGACTAGAAAGTAGGCCCCCATTATCCAGTTAATCTTAGTAAGGGACTTTTGAAATGCTTTATCGAGAATCTCCTTTCTCAAACTAGTAAAATCATAATCCAACCATTTCAAAAAGGCTAGAGAAATGAAGAAATTGAAAATTATTATACACAACCAAATCAAAGAGTAATCATCATGTAATTGCCCTTGTCCCAAAAATGGAAGCACAAAATAAGAAAGACCTCTATAAAAGAGATTCACCAATATCATTGGAAAGAGACCATAAAAGAAAAGGAGTTTTTTAGGAAGCCCTTTTAATAATAAGAAAGATAAGCCGATGCCGTACAAGGGGTCCACAAAATAAGATAGGTAATTATTTCCTACTATATAGCTAATCGTTACAAAAGCAACTGCCAACAGTATCTTAAAAAGAAAGGACTTAAAAACTCGCTCCAAAGTGAGAGCAATTCCATCTACCTTAAAAAATATAAACAACTCCAATCCAGATACCAAAAATGTATAAACTATTTTCCAAACTATTTCCATTCCATCACCTCACTAAGTGTAAGTTATTGATAGCCTCAGACACTTCCCTGACCTTATAACGCGCGATTAGACAACTTCCACCATTGGGAAAGAAAAGCAGTTTTTCTTTCTTATCCAAATGTATCACATTGGCTGGATTGATGAGAAAAGAGCGATGACACTGCAGGAGACGAGGCTCCTGCTTGAGAATCTCCTCTAAACTCGCTGTAAATTCCAGTCTGTCCGTCTCGGTATAGAGAATGACATGATGAGATTTTGGGGACGTTTCGAGATAGTAAACTTCTTTAAAAGGATACTGGAATTGAGCAAATCTTGATTTAAAATAAAAGCAATCTTCCGCCAGACTCTTACTGTCTTGACTACTGGCATAGAGAAGGGCTGTCTCAATACGAGATTCAAACTCCTCTGCTGACAAGGCCTTATCAATATAGTCTAAAGCTGACACTTGGTAGCGAAAGGACAGGGGCATAAACTCCGAGTGAGTCGTCACAAAGACAATCAGGGCATAAGGATCCCGATCCCGAATCTTTCTAGCCACTTCCAGCCCCTTCATCTCTTCATTTCGAATCTCAATATCCAAAAAGAATAGCTGATGTGCGCCCTTCTCATGCACTCCAGCCAGCAGTTGATCTGGCTTGCCAAAGATCTCAAAAGAGCTAGGAATGATCTGATGTTCTTTCAAGAGTTTCTCAATCGTCGTTTCAATCCTAGTCTGCTGGGAAAAATCATCTTCCAAAACAAATATTCTCATCTTCCTACTCTCCTTCTTTCAACCATTTTTGACGAATTTCTCTATAGCGACGTCTGGCATACTTGACAGCGTATTGACCTTCTTCTCCAAGAAAAAGGATTCTTTCTTGAAAATCAATCGATTTTACTTTATCAAGATTGACCAAACAATTTCGATGACACCTCATCAAGTTTTCCCCATATTGGTTCTCAAGATTACTTAAATTTTGAACCATATTAAAACTATCTTCTTCTGTAACAATCTGTACGGTATGGGCTTTAGTTGGATGCGTTTGGATATAGTAGATATCGTCGACGTTTACTTTATAGACCGTTTTCTGTGTCTGAATAATCATATGTTTCATTGGATTCTCCTCCTAAGAAGAGAATAACAGAAAAAATCTAACACAAGCCCACCAAATCCTAAACAGTCTTTGAAAGCTCCTAAAAGGATTATTTTTCTACAACATCATGATGGGCTTACCACTATTTTATCATAAAATCTTAACAGTACCATTCAGGAAATTTCAAGGACAATTAAAGATTTTATGGTGAAAAAGGAGATAAAAGTGATAGACTATGATTATAGAAAGACTATGTTTGCAACAACTTTAAAAATCATCAAAAAAGGAGGGGTGCATATGATTTATTCACATCCACCATGATTAACACCCTATAAATATACTCTATTGCAATTGACGTAAATATAACAAGGAGAAAATTATGGCCAAGTCAAATAAAACAAAACAATTAACATCAATCGAACTTTCTCATATAAATGGCGGTAGTATTCCATATGGATGGTATTCTCCGTTTCATATGATTAGCGATAATGTACTATGTAGAAATGGATATTCATATAATAAAGCTAATCTTGATAATGGTAAATGTATCATTGATTGGGGCAACATAGTTGGCAATGTTGCTAATAATATAGGTGCCTCACTAGGAGATTTACACAATCCCTTACCTTAAAACATAAATTATATAGGAGGTCACGTAAATGACAGACCCAATTAAAACTGCTCAGGCACTGATAACTGACTTAAACAAAGCCTACCAAGCATGCAAACAGGCAACCGCTGACGACGTCCGCTTTCAGGAGCAATTAAACTCTATTCTTGGTTTTCTAGCCAAGGCTGAAACAGTGGATAATCGATTCTTGATTGAATTGGAAAAATTTTACCAGACTTCCAGTCTTCTCATGGGACTCAGCGCTCTTGATCCAGATGCTCCAACTCGCGCCGCTTGGCGAGCCTATGACCGCTTCCACTTTGACCAAGTCAAGACCAAGTTGAGCCTCTACGGACCAACCATTATCCTGTAGTAACAAAAAAGAAGCTGAGACAAACTGAACTCAACTTCTTTTTTAGTGTCATATAAGCATCTTAGTCCTGCATCTGACGTTTTACCTGATAAGGTAGGTACAAGACTAGTAAAACCAAACCAGCTCCTAGCAAGGCTAGAAGGGCTAGTTTTTCTTGGAAGGTAATCAGCCCAACAACTAATTCCACCAGTAAAACAAAACTGGTCAACCCTCGGACTACAGCCTGCAAGCCTTTTTCCTTTTGCCCCTT
The DNA here is from genome assembly GCF_013277505.1 of Streptococcus sp. k-378. NCBI lineage: Bacteria > Bacillati > Bacillota > Bacilli > Lactobacillales > Streptococcaceae > Streptococcus > Streptococcus sp. k-378. Next base: position 34,578 of record NZ_VMNC01000033.1, read on the forward strand.
GTCCAGTGGAAAGAGTTGGGTCAAATACTGGTAGTCAAAGGCGTGATAGAGAGCCAGCAACTGGAAGAGCAAGAGGTAGTTAAAGAGAACTACCACTGCTGTCGCAATCCAAGCTTGCTCGATAAAGACCTGCGCCAGTATGGAAAGCAAGAGAAGACGAAGACTGAGGGCAAAGAGGTCTCCATTTCGCAGATAAGAACGCAGATAGAGATTTTGCCAAATCTTCCCAGGCGCCTTCTGAACGGCCTTTAGGATAAAGTCCAGATAGACACGACGCTTGACGCTGTTTGAAATTCCCTTGACCTGCGTAAAAAGGGCAAAGAAACGAAGCAAGACTTGCTTACGCTTGCTTTCTTGGGAAATAACATAGTCCCAGTTCAGTCCAGTTTCCGTGAAAAATTTGCTAGCCTTTTGACGAAAGAGGAAATATTTACCTACTCCCAATAAAAGCACATAGACCAGAAAAACAGGCAAGCCATAGCCCATTGCTAAAAATAAGGGCGCAAATAACAGCAAGAAAAGGGTTTGGACAAAGAGCCAAAATACTAGGGAAATGCCAGTTTGACGCTTGAGATGGAGTTTGATTTCCTCTTCTCCGACTAAGAGAAAGAGCTTGTCCGGAGCCTCCATATAGGTGGCAATTCCACCCCAAAGCAAAAGTAAAACAGACGTAATTCCTACAAATAAAAGGATGGGCCAATGATTTTCAGGAAAATGTTGCAAGAGTTGACTGTACTGGTAGGCTAGAAAGCCCAGCAGAACAAGCAGGAACAAGACAAAGTGGTCATTGAGAACATAGCGCAGATAACCGACACACTCCTTACGAAAAGCCTGCTTTCTCTTTAAAAACAAGTCTTTCATAGCTCCTCCTCTTTGGTCAGAGCCAAGTAAATATCATTCAAACTAGCCTCCGGCATATCAAAGGCTTCACGCAGTTGCAGGAGATTGCCTTTGGCACGCACCTCTCCCTTGTGAAGAATGACAAAGGCATCACACATCTTCTCCGCCGAATCCAACACGTGGGTACTCATGAGAATGGACTTACCCTTTTGCTTTTCCACTTCCAAAAGTTGGATCAAGTCCGCAATAGCCAGAGGATCAAGACCAAGGAAAGGCTCATCCACGATAAAGAGACTTGGATCCACCACAAAAGCACAGATAATCATAACCTTCTGCTTCATCCCTTTGGAAAAATGAACAGGAAACCAATCTAACTTCTGCTCCAGACGGAACATTTTTAACAAAGGTTCTACTCGATCAAAAGCTACATTTTGCTCAATACCATAGGCCATGGCAACCGTTTCGATATGCTCTCTGAGAGTCAATTCCTCATACAGGCTAGGCGTTTCTGGAATGTAGCCAATTTGCTTGCGGTAGCTAGTCGCATCTTCTTGCAGGGTCAAGCCATTGATATTGATGGAGCCACTATAAGGTGTCAACAGGCCGATAATCTCATTGATCGTCGTTGATTTCCCAGCACCATTGAGACCAATCAAACCGACCAACTGCCCACTTTCAACAGTAAAAGACACATCTTTCAAGACAGGGACATGGACATAGCCACCTGTCAGATTTTTAATTTCTAACATATTTTCTCCAAATCTGGTATAATGTAGCTATATTATATCAAAATTCAATACAGTAGAGGTAGATTTTATGTCAGATTGCATTTTTTGTAAAATCATCGCAGGGGAAATTCCTGCTTCAAAAGTATATGAAGATGAGCAGGTTCTTGCCTTTCTGGATATTTCTCAAGTGACACCAGGACACACCTTGGTCGTACCCAAAGAACACTATCGCAATCTTTTGGAAATGGATGCTACTAGCGCCATCCAACTCTTTGCCCAAGTACCAAAAGTAGCTCAAAAAGTCATGAAAGCTACCAAGGCTGCTGGTATGAATATCATTGCTAACTGTGAAGAAATCGCAGGGCAAACCGTCTTTCATACCCACGTTCACCTCGTGCCTCGCTACAGTGCGGACGATGACCTCAAGATTGATTTTATCGCCCACGAACCAGACTTTGACAAACTTGCTCAAGTCGCTGAAACTATCAAAAACGCCTAAGGAGTTGCCATGAAATTATCCAACCTACTGCTATTTGCAGGAGCTGCAGCTGGAAGTTATCTGGTCACAAAAAATCGTCAAACCATCACAGATGAAGTCTTGAACACTACTGACCGCGTTCAAGCTATCAAGGACGATGTGGATATTATCCAAAACAGCCTGCAAATCATTAACCAGCAAAAAGAACTTATCAAAGAATACCAAGAAGACCTAACTTACAAGTTTAAGGTCTTAGAAAAAGATATCCAGACTAGACTAGCTGTCATCAAAGAAACACAGGAAATTGAAGATAAGTAAAAAGAGCTGAGTGGCTCTTTTTAAAAGGTAAACAAGTCATATCCCATCAACTATACATCACAATTTAGACAACTCATTCATCGTTGCACCACTAAATCGAAGACTTTCCGCCGTACTGAAAACGATTCTGGGATAAAGGTCTAACCTTAAATATAAAAAGCGAACAAAACGAGTTATCTGACACTCAGAATTCTGTCTTGTTCGCTTTTTTATCTAATCTATCGGTTTTTAAAATTTATAATAAAGAATTCCTAAAATCAAAATCTTTTTGTCTCAGACTCGTCCGGAAACTTTGAGACCTAGGCTCAAAGTTTAGGTATGTAACTTCGAAGAAGGTCGCTACCATCCGTCATTACTTAAGGAAAGTCTTAAAAAATCTATAAGTAAAAAGAGCCCGACGGCTCTTTTTGCTTTATTCTCCTTCAAAGGCATCTTTAATATGGTCAAAGAAGCCCTTTTTCTTTGGATTGACTTTCAAATCGCCTGCAGCTGCGAATTCTTTCAAAGCTGCTTTTTGGCGGTCGTTCAAGCCTGTCGGTGTTACGACATTAACGGTAACGTATTGGTCACCAACTGCACCGCCACGAAGGCTCGGAGCTCCCTTACCACGTAAACGGAATTTCTTACCAGTCTGAGTTCCCTCTGGGATAACCAATTCAACATCGCCGTGAACAGTTGGGATATCTACTGTGTCACCAAGAGCCGCTTGGACGAAGTTGAGGTTGAGATTGTAGAAGATAGTCGTTCCTTCACGTTCAAACTTATCGCTGGCTTCCACCGAAACTACTACATACAAGTCACCGTATGGTCCACCGTTAAATCCTGCCTCACCTTGACCAGCTAGGCGAATTTGTTGACCAGTTTCCACACCAGCAGGAATTTTGACATGTACGCTATGGGCTTGTTTTTCATGACCTGTTCCGTGACAAGTTGTACATGGATCTTTGATTTCTTTTCCGCGACCGTGACAGACATCACAGGTTACTTGGCGACGCATCATACCAAGCGGAGTCTGTGTATCAACGTTAATGACACCAGCGCCATGACAGCGTCCACAAGTGACTGGACTTGTTCCTGGCTTAGCACCAGAGCCATTACATGTACTACAGCTTGCTTCACGATTGTACTTAACCTCTTTTTCAGCTCCAAAAATAGCTTCTTCAAAAGTCAAATTCACACGATACTGGAGATCATCCCCTTGACGAGGAGCGTTTGGATTGCGCGAAGCTCCGCCTCCGCCAAAGAAACTTGAAAAAATATCCTCAAAACCACCGAAGCCACCTGCCCCGTTGAAACCGCCAGCTCCACCACCGAAGCCTCCAAATCCACCGTTGGCTCCAGCCGCACCATATTGGTCATAGGCAGCACGTTTTTGGTCGTCACTCAAAGTCTCATAGGCTTCCTGAACTTCCTTGTACTTTTCCTCAGCACCAGGCTCCTTGTTGATATCTGGGTGATATTTTTTGGAAAGCTTACGATAAGCCTTTTTGATTTCGTCTGCCGAAGCGTTTTTGGACACCCCCAGACGATTATAAAATTCAGTATTGTTCATACAAGATACCAAGACCGTAAAATTCGACTGAAAAATAGGAAATCTGACGCTGGAGCGATGCTCCTAGACAGATTTATCTTTTTTCCGAGAATTTAGGTCGGGTTCAATTCCTTTCTTTATATATTGACAAGACAAACCCCAAACAAATGAGATTCCGTCCCTTTTTATCGAAAAACAGAGGCTGGGTTGCAACCTCTGCAAATAAGTAAATTAACTTTATTTTGATTTTAAATATCCTATAAGTACAGAAATATTTATATATTTTTGTCTCTTCTTAGTATTTGCTATAAAATTCCAATAGATTAGAAGGAATACACCGACAACCCAAATCATGCCCATTATAAACGATATTATAAATTCTGGTTTTTGTATTGTTACTGATACTAGTGATGATACTAACGCTGACAACAATACTGAAGTAACAAAATTCCTTACCGCTTCATCACTTTTGACACAACTATCATGTTCAGCTAATACAGTTTCTCTATATCTAGCCAAATATACTGCTGGAATATTATCTATAAAATCTTTTGCAGACTCATAACTATCAGCTTTATTACAGAAATCATTATAAACTTTTCGTGTATTTTTTAGATATTCTTCAGCCAATACACTCATCTTACTTTTCAGTAAACTCTCCGTCTACGACGTCATCGCCTGCGTTTCCTGTGGCTTGTGCGCCTTCTGCTCCTGCTTGAGCTTGTTGGGCTGCTGCGGCTTGTTCGTAGAGTTTAACAGCAAGTCCTTGAGCTTTTTCGTTCAATGCTTCAAGTTTTGCTTTCATGTCGTCCAAGTTGTTATCTTCTTGCGCTTTCTTAAGGTCATCAAGGGCAGATTGGGCAGCGTCACGTTCTGCGTCGAATCCTTTGCCTTCAGTTTCCTTGATTGTCTTTTCAGTCGCAAAGATCGCTTGGTCTACTTCGTTACGAAGGTCAACTTCTTCTTTACGTTTCTTATCTGCTTCAGCGTTAGCTTCTGCATCTTTCATCATGCGGTCAATTTCTTCGTCAGTCAAACCTGAGTTAGATTGGATCACAATAGTTTGTTCTTTTTGAGTTCCAAGGTCTTTAGCTTTAACAGACACGATACCGTTCTTGTCGATGTCAAATGTTACTTCGATTTGAGGAATTCCACGAGGTGCAGCTGGGATATCGGTCAATTGGAAACGTCCAAGAGTCTTGTTATCTGCTGCCATTGGGCGTTCACCTTGAAGAACGTGGATATCAACGGCTGGTTGGTTGTCTGCTGCAGTTGAGAAGACTTGTGATTTAGATGTTGGAATTGTTGTGTTGCGGTCAATGAGTTTTGTGAAGACTCCACCCATTGTTTCAATACCAAGTGACAATGGTGTTACGTCAAGAAGGACAACGTCTTTAACGTCACCAGTGATGACACCACCTTGGATAGCAGCACCCATAGCCACAACTTCATCAGGGTTTACTGATTTGTTTGGTTCTTTACCAGTTTCAGCCTTAACAGCTTCAACAACGGCTGGGATACGAGTTGAACCACCAACAAGGATAACTTCGTCGATTTCTGACAAGCTCAAACCTGCATCTGAAAGGGCTTGACGAACTGGAACCTTTGTGCGTTCTACAAGGTCACGAGTCAAATCGTCAAATTTCGCACGAGTCAAAGTCATTTCCAAGTGAAGAGGTCCAGCCTCGCCTGCAGTGATGAATGGTAAGCTGATTTGAGTTGAAGTTACACCAGAAAGGTCTTTCTTCGCTTTTTCAGCTGCATCTTTCAAACGTTGCATTGCCATCTTGTCAGTAGACAAGTCAATACCGTTTTCTTTTTTGAATTCTGCTACCAAGTGGTCGATGATTTTTTGGTCAAAGTCATCACCACCAAGTTTGTTGTCCCCTGCAGTTGACAATACGTCGAAGACACCGTCACCCAATTCAAGGATAGAAACGTCGAATGTACCACCACCAAGGTCAAATACCAAGATTTTTTCTTCTTTATCAGTCTTGTCCAAACCGTAAGCAAGGGCTGCTGCAGTTGGTTCGTTGACAATACGTTCTACTTCAAGACCAGCGATTTTACCAGCGTCTTTTGTTGCTTGACGTTGAGCATCGTTAAAGTAAGCTGGAACTGTGATAACTGCTTTAGTCACTTTTTCACCAAGGTAGTCTTCAGCGTAGCCTTTCAAGTATTGAAGAATCATAGCTGAGATTTCTTGTGGAGTGTATTCTTTTCCGTTTGCAGAAACTTTTTCAGAAGTACCCATCTTAGATTTGATAGAGATAACTGTATCTGGGTTTGTGACTGCTTGACGTTTTGCAGCGTCACCAACGATGATTTCGCCGTTTTTGAATGATACTACAGATGGTGTTGTGCGGTTTCCTTCTGGATTTGCGATGATTTTGCTTTCAGTTCCTTCAAGAACTGCTACTGCTGAGTTTGTTGTACCTAAGTCAATACCGATAATTTTAGACATGTGTTTTTCTCCTTAAATTTTAATTCGAATTTTGATTTTTTGATATTTCCCTTAAGTGGTGGGTACGTGAGCAACTCCCTTCGGGATTTCATCACTTATTTTTGAGCCTATTGTCTCAAAAATCCCCTGTTTCAGTAGCTTTTGCTACTGAAACTTTCACCACGGTGGGAAATATATTCCTTGCAAGCCTCCGGCTTGCCTCTTATCTTTCTTCATAGTTTATTGTCGTTTCGGACAAGTTTTCTATTATCTAAATTGCGACACGAGGAGTCGAAATCGATTTTATTTCGACAACGAGTTAGTAAGGAGGCTAGGCAAACGCCATAGCGATTGCCGTTTTCTGACGAGTTGCTTTATCTATCGTCAGAATCACCTAATCGAACACGCCCTAAGCTCTGGGTAAAAAAGATAGATTTCCTTGTGTTCATCGAACACTTCGTCAATCTCCTATTTTTACTGTGAGCTTTTTACGGGCTTTGTATCTTAGTTATACACCACTACCATTGCTGGGCGTAGGATGCGGTCATGGAGTTTGTAGCCTTTTTGGAAAACTTGGGCGATGGTATCTGCTGGGTGTTCATCGTCTGCTGGGAGAGTTTGGATGGCCATATGGTAGTTATGGTCAAATTTACCGTCAGCTGCGATTTCTTCGATTCCTTCTTCTTTCAAAGCGTGAATCAAGCTTTCTTGCACCATTTCCAAGCCCTTCTTCACATCATCTGTCAAACCTTCAACTGCGAGTGCACGCTCAAGGTTATCCAAAGAAGGGAGAATCGCTTTTGCCAAATCCTGACTACGATAACGTTGCAAGTTTTGACGCTCTTCATTGGCACGGCGTTGGATATTTTGCATTTCTGCATGAGCGCGAAGATATTTGTTTTCGAACTCATCTGCACGTTCATTTGCCAAGTCCAACTCAGACTTTTCAGGAGTTGTTTCTTCAGCTGTTTCCACAACTTCCTCTTCTTGAACTTCTTCTTCATTTTTTATATCTTGGGCCATGTTCGCCTCCTTTAATGATTTCAATCTTAATGTACTTCGTAATGATTACTGCTGAGGTAGCGGTAAAAATCTGTCAACTTCATGGTCAAAACACGGTTGACCACATTGACTTGATTGATTAGCTGTTGGTAATCCAGATTAACTGGACCGATAATGGCTAGAATTCCAACTCCCCGATAAGGAATGAGGAACTTACTACTAATCACTGCTAGGTCAGCTAAACAGGATTCTTGACCGTCTGCAACACGAACATTTTGCATCTGATCCTCACGCAACCCCTCACGAATCTCCAAGGCCACCTTTTGCGGTTGATCAAAGAACTGATAAGCTGCCAGATTGGCAAAATTCAAGAGATTAACCTTGCCCGCCACCACAATGTTTTCGTTGAACATTTCCTTAAAGATATGTTCAAAGAGATCGATGACATTATCCGTTGTTGTAAAGTAACGCTGGATAATCTGCGGAATCTCCGTCCGAATCTTGTAGTGAATATCTAGAACGGTGTGGCCGAGGAAACGTTCCTGAATGATGCTCTTCAGTTTCAGCAAATCCTCCTGCAAGAAGTTCCTTGGAATCAGAAACTGACTAGTAACCGTTCGCGACTCGTCTAGGGTAAATACCGCCAAGGCTGTATGTTGACCCAAAACAACGATATCAAAGGCTGTCAAACGTTGCCTGCTCGGCTCAACATCCAGTGCCACTACCGTACAGCCACTCAGGTCTGTTAGCAAGTTAGCAGCCTCTTGCAGAATATCCTCCAATTTGAAGAATTCCTGATCAAAGGCTTTGACAATCTCATATACCTCATTTTCAGCCAGTCGGTCAAAATCCAGTGAGTGTTTCACATAGTACTGAAAACCAGCAACACTTGGCATCCGACCGCTTGAAGTATGAGCCTTCTCAAGCAAACCTTGCTTTTCTAGAGCCGCCATGTCATTACGAATGGTTGCACTGCTAGAGTTAATAGACTCTTGCAAGGCTTTTGATCCGACAGGTTCGTGCGTTTTGGTAAAGATGTCAATAATCAGATTTAAAATATCCTGCTGACGCTCTGTAACCATCTCATCACTCCTCTCTGTCTGATCAATTAGCACTCAATGCATCCAAGTGCTAACTTATGATTCTATTATACACCCTTAGAAGAGAATGTCAAGACAAAAACTCAAAAAATTAGCACTCTTTTATCAAGAGTGCTAAAAATCAATCTGAAGACCTAGAACCCTACCTTCCATCTACTCGGTATTTCCTTTTTAGTCTAAAAAAACCATGGATTAGATAAGAAATCATAAAGGCATATAGAGCAAAAATAACAAAGAAAGATTGCGACAGTTCTTCTCGAAACAAACTCATACAAACAACAAAACCTCCTAAGAAAGTAGCTGCACATGAACGAAGTCTATATCGCATAACTTCCCACCTGAGATTATTACTCATATAGACTTGATCCTCTGAAAGTATATCAGAAGCCGATTTACGAAGAATCGAACAAAAACCTGCTCCTATCAATTCCCAACCTCTATTTCTAAAATCTTGCAGTTCATGCTTATATTTTTTAAGAAATCTAGAATCATAGATACGGTAGATGACATCGTCTGGTTGACATTGGTCAAGATAGAACAAACCAAAACGACCCGTTCTATATCTCCAACCTTTCAAATGCATCTCATGCAAATACTCTTCTTCCTTGTCCAAATCAACAATGGTGAAAATCCGAAATTCTACTCTGCTATTCATTGTCTTACCCCAAAATTAGAAAACATGCCTAGCGTTATTTATTAGATAATTCTTTCCACTTTTGACTCAATCTCCAAAAAATATAAGAAATCTGAACCGCAAAAACTATCAATAAAACCCAATCTATTATGAAAATCAAAAATACTCCCCAACTGAAAGAACTACCTCCAGTGACAAACTTTGAGAAAATCGGTAGTAGAGCTAAAAAGAGAAGCAAAATAGGAAGCATCCGCATTGTTAAAATCCTTTTGGCATAAAAAAATCTTTATTTAAACGAAAATATTATAGCAAAATTTACGCCAGTTTTTGAACGGCTGATGTAGATATTTTATACTTTCAAAATGTTTAAATGTGATTATTTATTTTTGAAAAATAGCTCACCAGCCCGACTGAAAGTGCTTATAGAATGATAATAAGTCGCCTGCCGAAAACAGTGAAAAATAGCGGTGTTATGCGGAGATAATCTGACGCGATGCGAAAATATATTGCATACTTATTTTCAACAATTTAGCAGAGTATTTTTATAAATATGATATAATAGAAGTATAATTTGTTCTGATAGTTTATTTTATGGAGAAGTAGATTTTTAGAATGCGGAGGGTTCAATATGGTTGAGTTTATAAAGTCTAAGAAAGAAATGAGTGAGGAGGATATTAAAGCAAATTTCATCACTCCTGCTATTGTATCCAAAGGATGGAAAAATGGTGAGCATATCGCTTACGAAGAATACTTCACTGATGGTCGAATTGAGGTTAGAGGAGATAAGGCTCGTCGTAAAGAAGGAAAAAAATCAGACTATTCACTGTATTACCAATTTGGAACTCGAATTGCAATTGTTGAGGCAAAGGATAATAAACACAGCGTTCGAGCAGGATTACAACAAGCTATTGAATACGGAGAGATTTTAGATGTTCCATTTGTTTATTCTTCGAATGGTGATGGCTTTATTGAACACGACCGTATCACGAGAGAAGAACGTGAGCTGGAGTTAGACGAATTCCCTACTCGTGAAGAATTATTTTCTCGTATGACGAAGGAAAAAGGATTGACGTACGAAATTACAGAAGCTATCTCAACTCCATACTATACAGACGCCTTCTCAATGAAAACGCCACGCTATTATCAGCAAATAGCTATCAACCGTACTATTGAAACAGTTGCCAGAGGACAAAAACGAGTAATGTTTGTGATGGCAACAGGAACGGGGAAAACGTTCATGGCTTTTCAAATTATTCATCGCCTTCGAAAAGCTGGTTTGGCTAAACGAGTTTTATTCTTAGCAGATAGAAACATCTTAGTAGACCAAACGATGGCTGAAGACTTTAGACCATTCGAAAAGGTAATGACGAAAATTACACCAAAACTTTTGACTGCTCCTGAAAAATTAAATTCTTTTGAAATTTATCTAGGGCTTTATCAGCAATTAACTGGTGAAGATGGAACTGAAACACATTATCAAAAATTTGACAAAGACTTCTTTGATTTAATCGTAATTGATGAAGCGCACCGTGGTTCAGCTAAGGAAGACAGTAACTGGCGTAAGGTGATTGATTATTTCAGTTCTGCGACACAGATTGGGATGACCGCTACTCCTAAAGAAACCAAGAATGCTTCCAATACGGAATACTTTGGTGAGCCAATCTATACTTATAGTTTAAAACAGGGAATCGAGGATGGTTTTTTGGCTCCATATCGTGTTATGAGGGTTAATTTAGATGTGGATGTGGATGGTTATCGTCCAGAAACTGGAAAAGTTGATGCTAACGGACAATTAATAGAAGATAGGTACTACGGCAGGAAAGATTTTGATAAAACCATTGTCATTGATGATAGAACGCAAAGAGTTGCCAAGTTTGTTTCTGATTATATGAAGCAAAACAATGCACGATTTGATAAAACAATTGTTTTTTGTGTTGATATTGACCATGCCGAGCGAATGCGTGCTGCACTTGTAAAAGAGAATCTAGACTTAGTCCAAGAAGACTATCGTTATGTCATGCAAGTAACTGGTGACAACGCTGAAGGAAAAGCTCAACTGGATAACTTTATGGATGTCAATTCTAATTTTCCCGCTATTGTAACAACGTCTAAATTATTAACGACAGGAGTTAATGCTAAAACATGTCGTTTGATTGTTTTAGACTCTAATATCCAATCCATGACTGAATTTAAACAAATTATTGGTCGTGGCACACGTCTTTATCCTCAAAAGGGGAAAGAATTTTTTACGATTATTGATTTTCGAAATGTTACCAATTTGTTTGCTAACCCTGATTTTGATGGTGAGCCAGTGAAGGTGCTGGAAACAGGTGCGAAAACAGTCAGTGGTTCTACACCTGGTTTCGTAGGTGAGGAAGATGACCCAGTAGAAAAATATATCGTTACAGACAAGCAGGTTACCATTCTTAATTCTACTGTTCAAGTATTGGATGAAAACGGGAAACTGATTACCGAAAGCCTGACCGACTACACTCGGAAGAATATCTTAGGTAGTTACGCCACTTTGAACGATTTTATCACAGTTTGGCATACGGCGGATAAAAAGAAGCTTATCTTAGACGAACTTTATAAAAAAGGAGTTTATCTAGATGCTATTCGAGAGTCGGAGGGAATATCAGAACAAGAAATCGATGATTTTGATTTACTCCTAAAACTTGCCTATGGTCAAAAAGAATTAACCAAAACGGAACGTATCAATAAACTCAAACAAAGCGGATATTTATATAAATATAGTGAGGAAGCGCGTGCTGTTTTGGAAATTTTACTGGACAAATACATGGATAAAGGTATTGGAGAACTCGAAAGCATTGAAACATTAAAACTTCCAGAATTTCAGATATATGGTGGAACCTTCAAAATCATCAATACTTATTTTGGAGATAAAAAACGATATTTACAAGCAATTAAAGAATTGGAGAAAGAGCTATTTACAGTAGCTTAATGAAAGGAAAGTATGTCAATTACATCATTTGTAAAAAGAATTCAAGATATCACTCGAAACGATGCTGGTGTTAATGGTGATGCTCAACGTATTGAGCAAATGTCTTGGTTATTATTCTTAAAAATTTATGATAGCCGTGAAATGGTTTGGGAATTAGAAGAAGACGAGTATGAGTCAATTATCCCAGAGGAATTAAAATGGCGAAATTGGGCTCATGCTCAAAATGGGGAACGGGTATTGACAGGCGATGAATTACTTGATTTTGTCAATAACAAGTTATTCAAAGAGTTGAAAGAGCTTGAAATAACTTCAAATATGCCTATTCGAAAAACGATTGTTAAATCAGCTTTTGAAGATGCGAACAACTATATGAAAAATGGCGTCTTGTTACGCCAAGTCATCAATGTTATTGATGAAGTTGATTTCAATAGCCCTGAAGATCGTCATTCGTTTAATGATATTTACGAAAAAATTCTTAAAGATATTCAAAATGCTGGGAACTCAGGAGAATTTTATACGCCACGTGCAGCGACTGATTTTATTGCCGAAGTTCTTGACCCAAAACTTGGAGAATCAATGGCAGACCTTGCTTGCGGAACAGGAGGCTTCTTGACTTCGACTCTGAACCGTTTAAGTAGTCAACGTAAAACTAGTGAAGATACCAAAAAATATAATACAGCTGTTTTTGGTATTGAAAAGAAAGCATTTCCTCATCTTTTAGCAGTTACAAATCTGTTTCTTCACGAAATTGATGACCCTAAAATTGTTCATGGAAATACTTTGGAGAAAAATGTTCGTGAATATACGGATGATGAAAAATTTGACATTATTATGATGAATCCACCTTTTGGAGGGTCAGAATTAGAAACAATAAAAAATAACTTTCCAGCAGAATTACGGAGTTCTGAAACGGCTGATTTATTTATGGCTGTCATTATGTATCGTTTGAAAGAAAATGGTCGTGTTGGAGTTATTTTACCTGATGGTTTTCTATTTGGTGAAGGTGTAAAAACTCGCTTGAAACAAAAACTGGTAGATGAGTTCAACTTGCATACGATTATTAGGTTGCCTCATAGTGTCTTTGCACCGTATACAGGAATCCATACGAACATTCTTTTCTTTGATAAAACAAAGAAAACAGAAGAAACTTGGTTTTATCGTTTAGATATGCCAGATGGTTATAAAAATTTCTCGAAAACTAAGCCGATGAAGTCAGAACACTTCAATCCTGTTCGTGACTGGTGGGAAAATCGTGAAGAGATTCTGGAAGGTAAGTTCTACAAATCTAAATCATTTACACCTAGTGAATTGGCTGAGTTGAATTATAATTTAGACCAGTGTGGTTTTCCAAAAGAGGAAGAGGAAATCTTAAATCCCTTTGAGTTGATTCAGAATTATCAAGTGGAAAGAGCATCTTTAAATCATAAGATTGATAATGTATTAGCTGATATTTTGCAGTTGTTGGAGGACAAATAATGACACCAGAACAACTTAAAGCAAGTATTCTCCAAAGAGCGATGGAAGGGAAATTAGTGCCGCAAAATCCCAATGACGAACCTGCAAGTGAATTATTAAAGAGAATTAAAGCTGAAAAAGAAAAACTTATCAGTGAAGGAAAAATCAAACGAGATAAAAAGGAAACTGAGATATTTCGTGGTGATGATGGGAAACATTATGGGAAGTTTGCTGATGGAAGCACTCAAGAAATTGATGTTCCTTATGATATTCCTGATACTTGGGAGTGGGTGAGATTAAACGATATAACCTCCTACATTCAAAGAGGAAAGTCTCCAAAATATTCAAATATTCCTATATACCCTGTGATTGCTCAGAAATGTAATCAATGGTCTGGCTTTTCTATTGACTTGGCAAGATTTATTGATCCCGAAACAGTTCATAGTTACCAGAAAGAAAGATTACTAAGAGATGGTGATTTAATGTGGAATTCAACAGGCCTAGGTACGTTAGGACGATTAGCTATTTACCATGAAAATAAAAATCCTTATGGCTGGGCTGTTGCAGATAGCCATGTTACAGTTATAAGAGTCTTATCGGGGTTTATTAATTGCCATTTCATCTATAATTTTCTTTCCTCTCCTATTGTTCAGTCAGTTATTGAAGAAAAAGCGTCGGGTAGTACAAAACAAAAAGAATTATTAACGAAGACTATAAAAGAATATTTAATCCCTCTCCCTCCGCTAGCTGAACAACAACGCATAATAGAAGCAATCGAATTAGCTTTAGAAAAAGTAGATGAATATGCTGAAAGTTATAATAGACTAGAACAGCTAGATAAAAAATTTCCAGATAAACTAAAAAAATCTATTCTTCAATATGCTATGCAAGGAAAATTAGTAGAACAAGACCCAAATGATGAACCAGTCGAAGTTTTACTTGAAAAAATACGAGCAGAAAAACAAAAACTCTTTGAAGAAGGTAAAATTAAAAAGAAAGATTTAGAGATTTCAATTGTTTCCCAAGGAGATGATAACTCTTATTAT
>NZ_VMNC01000034.1:0-6811 GCF_013277505.1 Streptococcus sp. k-378
AAAACAGTGTTTTGAGCAACCTGCGGTTAGCTTCCTAGTTTGCTCTTTGATTTTCATTGAGTATAATACAAAAATCCGATGAACTTCACCGGACTCTCTTATTTTGAATTTTTGCCTGCTTTACGCTTTTCAGCCATTTCGGCTGCCTTTCGAGGCAAGACAATTTCCGTTGTGTAAGCTGTCCCAAAGCGCAAGACACCTGCAATAGGGGCAAAGACAACTGCCAGATAGTTGTAGAAGAAATCGCCCTTAAAGGCATAAGCTAGCGCTCCAATGATGAAAAATAGAACAACTGCTTGAATCACTGCTAATAAAATTACTCGTTTCATGTGACCTCCTGACTCTATTATAGCATGAGAATCATCAAAAAGCCGACTAAATTATTCAAAGCGTGGAGAGAAATACTGTAGACCAGACCTTTTCTGCTAATATAAGCCAAGCCCAAGCTAAAACCAAGGCTAAAATAGACAAAAAATTGTTGCACATCACCTGGGAAATGAATCAAGGCAAACAAAACACTCGATACCAGAAGAAAAATCAGAGTTTGTTTACTATTGTCCTGCTTAGGAAAGAGGTAGCGTGCTAACATCCCTCTAAAGATAAGTTCTTCCGTCAAAGGAGCAAAAATAACGACCGCAAAGAATGAGAAAAGTGGTTGAGACAAGGTCAAGTCTATCGCTATTTGCTGATTTACTGAAGGATCATTTGGCAAGAAGAATTGAACGACCAGAGATAAGAACCAAACCAAGGCAGGAAGCCAAATAAATCGGTTGAAGCCACTCTTCTCAATACGAACAGGACCTTTCTGATACCATTTGTAAATGCCGTACACATAAACTCCAGCCAAGGCCACATAGAGCAAGGTCACAGCATAGGGTGAACCGCCTAAGGCAAGCGACGTAGTCGCGAGCACCTGAATGAAGCCATAGATGAATAAAAAGGATAGAATGGCTAGAAGAAACCAGCCAAGGTTTTTAAGTAGTTTCATAGATAACTCCTTTATTTGAAATAACGTTTTACCATAGGTAACTGCATCACATTGATATAAACATGGATGGCTCCTACAAGCAAGAAAGCTAGTAACTGAATCTCTCCTGTCAAGAAAGAAATGATAATAAGAAAAATATATAAGGCTGGTAAGACATATTGGTGTAATTGGAATAAAATTCGAAAACTCTGTTCCAAATTAGCCTGACGCTCCCCTTCATCATAAGAATTTATATAGTTCAAGACATCCTTTGGTGTAGCGAAAAATTCCAAATCAAACTGACGAACAATCGCAATGGTTTTAAAAAGAGATTTTTGAGCGACTAAGAATACCACAAAGAGTAAGAAAGAAAGGAAAAATGTTTGAGGGTTTGTATGCAATATAATCACCTCACTTAATGAAATAAAAATAGCCAATGGAATCGCTACACCTGTAATATTAAAAGCAATGGTTCCAAACTCAAGATTCCGATACATTTGCACATAATAGGTTTCATTCAGATCGTCATCCATTTCCTCTTGATACAAGGAATGAAATTTTCTGCTTTTCTTTAAGAAATTGAAAGTCAAAAACATACTAATGAAACCTATCAGTAAACAAATAGCTGATATCCATGGCATCAAGGCTTTTACATCTAAAATAATTTCGTGGGATTCGACACGTGCCTTAAACATCCCTACAAACATGCCCAAGAACCCCCCCAAGACAATAGACATCAAAAATAACAATCTACGTTTCTTTTTCATATTCATTCTCCTTTTTCACTTGCTAGATTTTTGGATTTCTTTTCAATCCATTCAGTTACTGGGATGAGAGCAAAGTAGACCCAAACAAATTGGTCGCTTTGATAGGGATTAAACCAGCTTAGGTCCATCCCAATCAGTAGAAATACGCTGACTAATAAAGCTATGACCACTACATAATAAATCACTTTATACTTGTTCATCACTCGTCCTCCTCCAAACGAAATACCGATTCGATTGTTTCGTTGAAAATTTGAGATATTTTCAGGGCAATGATAATGGATGGGGTGTACTCATCCCGTTCTAGTAGGCTAATGGTCTGTCTGGAAACCCCTGCCAGTTTGGCTAGGTCGGTTTGATTGAGACCATCGCGAGCTCGAAGCTCTTTTAGACGATTTTTTAGTTGCACGTTACACACCTACTCTCCGTCAAATTCAACGGTTTGGATATCTTCAATACGTTGCAACTTGAATTTTTCTTTTCCCGTATTATCAACACTACGTAGTTTGACCCATTCCTCATCAACATCCACAACTTCCCAGTTATCTGGCCCAATATACACTCCCGTCATAATTGGTTCCTTTCCAATCATTTCTTGTAATAATCTCGACATTTCTGCGTTTCCTTTCTCTTTTCGCTCAAGTCTTTTGATTTTCTTCTCTAGTTTCTTGATTTTTTTAGAATCATTAGAATAAAAGAAAATCAGAAATAGTATAAACCCTAGTACCCACATCATAGCTCCTTTCCTCTTTTCTCTTAACTTGCTTACATTGTAACACATCTTTTTCTTTTTGACAATCATATTTGTCAAAAAGTTTATGATTTTTGTCATTTTGCAAAAGAAAACGGTCAGGAGTAGGTTCCTGACCAGTTTATCTATCATTAAAATCCTAGTTTTTCAAAGATTTCTGAGAAGTTTTGACTGATTGCTTCAAGTGATACTTGCACTTCTTCTCGGGTTTGGTTGTTCTTGACCGTTACTTGTCTGCTTTCGACTTCACTCTCTCCTAGGGTGATGAGGGTCTTAGCTGCAAAAACATCGGCTGACTTGAACTGAGCTTTGAGTTTACGGTTGAGGTAATCACGCTCTGCTTTGAAACCTTGTTGGCGAAGGGCTTGCACCAATTCCAAAGCCTTGGCATTTGCTCCTTCACCCAAAACTGCGATATAGACATCTAGGGCGTTTTCGATAGGGAGAGTCACACCTTGCTTTTCAAGGATGAGAAGCAGGCGCTCTACACCAAGTCCAAAACCAAATCCAGCAGTTTCAGGGCCACCAAAGTAAGCAACCAAACCATCGTAGCGACCACCTGCACAGACTGTCAAGTCATTGCCCTCAATCTCAGTGATAAACTCGAAAATAGTGTGATTGTAGTAGTCCAGACCACGCACCATATTGGTATCGATGATGTAGTCTACACCAAGATTTTCCAACATCTGACGCACAGCATCAAAGTGTGCTTGGCTTTCTTCATCAAGGAAATCCAAGATAGACGGTGCATTCTCTACAGCTACCTTGTCTTCTTTTTCCTTAGAGTCCAAGACACGGAGAGGATTTTCCTCCAAGCGACGTTGGCTATCCTTAGACAAGGTCTCCTTGAGCGGTGTCAAATAGTCAATTAAGGCTTGACGGTAGGCCGCACGGCTCTCAGGATTTCCAAGAGTGTTAAGATGTAATTTGACACCTTGGATGCCGATTTCTTTCAAGAAATGGGCTGCCATCGCGATGGTTTCCACATCGGTAGCTGGATTGCTAGATCCAAAACACTCAACACCAATTTGATGGAACTGGCGCAAACGCCCTGCCTGTGGACGCTCATAACGGAACATAGGTCCCATGTAATAGAACTTGCTTGGCTTTTGCACTTCTGGGGCGAAGAGTTTATTTTCCACATAGGAACGGACAACGGGCGCAGTTCCTTCTGGACGGAGGGTGATATGACGGTCACCCTTGTCATAGAAATCGTACATTTCCTTAGTTACGATATCCGTTGTATCTCCGACAGAGCGACTGATAACCTCGTAATGCTCAAAAATAGGCGTGCGCACTTCTGCATAGTTATAGCGCTTGAAAATCTCACGGGCAAAGCCCTCAACGTACTGCCACTTAGCAGATTCAGCAGGTAAAATATCCTGCGTTCCTTTTGGTTTTTGTAATTTCATAGGGAATCCTCTTTAAACTTAATAGTCTTATTTTACCACAAATAAAGGGATTAAAACAGTAAGAAAAAAATTAGGATTTAGATATCATTTTTGAGATTAAGAATTGTCAAAAAAATAGCTAGCAAGGAAAGACCAACAAATAGCATCCAAGTCAACTGTATATTCCATACGGCTACTAGTGAAAAACAAGCTGTTCCCACAGGTATGGATAAGGTAAACAATAGACCTAAAAAATTACTAGTACGAGCTAGAACCTCTGGAGCTAGATTTTTCATGAGCATGGCACTAATCTTTGGTTGAACTTTACCAGACACATACAGGGTAAAGAAGAGAAATAGCAAACCAAGCACGACTTGATTGAATAAATTAGCCAAACCAACTAGACTAAGTCCTACGGTCGCCCACATCATCAATCTAGGCAAGGACTGCTTCCCAAAATAATCATTGCCCGTAAGGCTACTGATGATGATTGCTACTAAAACACAGAATTGATTGATAAATAGTGCCTCTGTATAAGAAAAATTCAAGAGAGAATGGCTCAAAAAGAAGATATTATAAATTCCACCCAAAGCGCCACCCAAGGAATTAATAAGCAAGACAGCAAAGAGCATAAAACCAAAGTTTTTCTGTCCACTTTTAAGAAAAACGAGACGTAAATTTCGGTAAATTGTTAGGAACTGGTCTTTGATAGAAAGCTTCTCATTTTTTAAGTTTTCACCATCAGCAGATGACATTGACAGGCTCAATTTGCTTTTTCCTAAAAAGAGGATAGTGGCTGATACTAGGAAAAAGCAGGCATTGATTCCCGCAACGAGAGAAAAATTGTTGACCGATAGAGCTAAGAGCCAGACTCCGAAAGCTTGACCACCAATAGCTGAAATATAGGTGATGAACTGTGAAAAAGAATAAGCCTCCATCAAATCATCTTCAGCTACTTTTTCCTTAATAAGAGGCATACGCAGGCCACCTGCAAAATCACTGATGATATCACTAATGACATTGATCAAACACAGGCTAGAAAAGGCAAATAAACTAGCTTGCTGAACAACTAGGGCTGCCAGAAAAAATAAAACCGCCTGAAACAAACCGCTATAGACCATCCATTTGACCTTGGCCCTCGTGTAATCTGCCCGAATCCCTGCAAAAACTGTAAAGAGAGTCGGAAGAAGCATGACAATATTCGCCATAGCAACAGCAAAAGATGCTTGTGACAAGGTCGATGCATAGACGATAAAGACCAGATTGAAAATCGAAGCACCAAAAGCATTGAAGAAGCGTGATAAAGTCAAAATTCTATAAGCTGGATTTCTAAACAATAGTTTCATAGATAATCTCCCTCCTTGTTCTAAGTTCTACATCAAGAATAGCTTTAGTATAGCACTTATGAATTTGCGAAACGATTCTTTTGAATATATGCAACAAATAAAATGAGAAAAAAGAAACGATAAAACTGCTTTACTGACCTGAGAGAGCCCAACAGTTCTA
This sequence comes from Streptococcus sp. k-378, assembly GCF_013277505.1. Lineage (NCBI taxonomy): Bacteria > Bacillati > Bacillota > Bacilli > Lactobacillales > Streptococcaceae > Streptococcus > Streptococcus sp. k-378. Next base: position 5,380 of record NZ_VMNC01000034.1, read on the forward strand.
TCGCTTCAAATTTCAAATAATTTTCTTAGTTTGCAGATATTCAAGAATCGATCGTTTTTCTATAGTATTCGGCAGATTTATTACAACCAAGCATCTCAAAAATACGGACAGCATCCTCCATCTTTTTCTGGCCTTCCTTGACTCTACCTTGCTTGCTATCAAGAAGACCTTCCGCCCACAAATAGACAATTCGGAAATAGGTTTCATTTTCATTGTAAAAATGCTCTTCGATAACACGTTTAAAATAAGAGGCATTGGTAAATTCTTCACACTCAATGCTGGCTAAAAAACCATTCAATAGTATAGTGTGAAACAGGTTTCGATTGCCAGACATTTCCATTAGAAAATCAGATTTGCGTACCATTTCTCGTACATATCTAGTAAAAAGAGAAACAGATAAAAAGGGAGAACTGACTGAAAATAAATTGAGTTCATAGATTCCCCAAATCTCGGTAGAAAACAAATAATCATGAAGGACTTTCCCTTCCTCTGCTGTTAACTCCACCCTTTCATCCATGCTCTTCATATAAGACTTGATCATAATGGCATTTAGAATATGTTTCTGTTTGTTTTGAGAATGGGCATGCTTTTGATACTCCCTGCGATACAAGTCCTCAAGCGGAGCTATGTTCTTTGGATCCAAGACATCTATGATTTCTTTTCTCAACTCAGAATCTGTATCGTACTGAAAACCTCTCGCCAGAAAGAGGATTTCCTCTACACTGGCAGATATATTTTCTAGGGCAAATAGAAACTTTTCCACCGAAAGTTCACTCTGACCTGTTTCAAAGCGAGATAACATAGACGGCGAAAATTGTCCTCCAGTTGCTTGTCTCAGCGAGATATTTCTTGACTCTCGTAATTGTCTAAAGACTTTTCCAATCTGCTCCATAGGCTTCCCCTTGATTCCGTATTTTCTTCATTTTATCATATTTTTCAGAAAATTCATCAAAAACTTGCCAAATTGTCAGAATTATGAGAAAATAGAGGATATTTATCACGTGGAGGGACTGCTATGAGAGACGATATCAAAATCAATGACCGCGCTTTGGCCTTGCAAAACCAAATTATCGAAAAACTAGAGAAGGTTTTTGATACAGATGTGGAATTGGATGTGTACAATCTAGGGCTGATCTATGAAATTAATCTAGACGAAACAGGCCTCTGTAAGATTGTCATGACCTTCACCGACACCGCCTGCGATTGCGCCGAAAGCCTGCCTATCGAAATCGTTGCAGGTCTGAAACAAATCGAAGGTATCGAAGATGTCAAGATTGAAGTTACCTGGTCGCCCGCTTGGAAAATCACACGAATCAGTCGCTACGGCCGTATTGCCCTTGGACTACCACCTCGTTAATACTCTTCAAAAATCTCTTCAAACCACGTCAGCTTAGCCTTATCGTATAGATGTTACTGACTTCGTCAGTTCTAT
>NZ_VMNC01000034.1:6846-23121 GCF_013277505.1 Streptococcus sp. k-378
GTGTTTTGAGCAACCTGCGCCTAGCTTTCTAGTTTGCTCTTTGATTTTTATTGAGTATAAGCAGGCAAATTACTTTTGGAGATGAAAAGAAGCAAGCCGAAGTTGGCTTGCTTTTTAAGTTTATTTTTTACCTGACTTGTCCATATTCCAGAAGTCTGTCACGGCTCCGCGTGAAGCAGATGATACGATGTGGGCATATTTACCGAGGACACCACGGCTATAAAGTGGTGGCAAGGTTGTTTCTGCCTTGCGTTTTTCAAGTTCTTCTTGGGATACGGCCATGGAAATTTCTTTGGTATCTTGGTCAACCGTAACGATATCGCCTGTACGAAGGTAGGCAATTGGTCCACCATCCTGAGCTTCAGGAGCGATATGTCCAACAACCAGACCATAAGTACCACCAGAGAAACGTCCATCCGTCAAGAGGGCAACCTTGTCTCCCTGACCTTTACCAACAATCATGGATGAAAGGGACAGCATCTCAGGCATACCAGGACCACCCTTAGGTCCAACGAAACGAACAACGACTACATCGCCATCAACGATTTCATCTGTCAAAACAGCCTGAATGGCATCTTCTTCTGAGTCAAAGACCTTAGCAGGCCCAACGTGACGACGCACTTTAACACCTGATACCTTGGCAACTGCACCGTCAGGAGCAAGGTTTCCGTTCAAGATGATAAGCGGACCGTCCGCACGTTTTGGATTTTCAAGTGGCATGATAACTTTTTGACCTGGTGTGAGGTCTGCAAAGTCAGCCAAGTTCTCAGCAACTGTCTTACCAGTACATGTGATGCGATCTCCATGAAGGAATCCATTTGCCAACAAGTACTTCATAACCGCAGGGACACCACCGACTTCGTAGAGGTCTTGGAAGACATACTGACCAGATGGTTTCAAGTCGGCCAAGTGAGGCACACGCTCTTGGATCGTATTGAAGTCCTCAAGTGACAAGTCAACATTGGCAGCATGGGCAATGGCAAGCAAGTGAAGAGTGGCGTTTGTAGAACCACCGAGAGCCATCGTCACAGTGATGGCATCTTCAAAGGCTTCACGAGTCAAGATATCTGATGGTTTGAGACCAAGCTCCAACATCTTAACAACAGCACGTCCTGCTGCTTCGATATCTTCTTTCTTATCAGCTGATTCAGCTGGGTGAGATGAAGAACCTGGCAAACTCATACCCAAAACTTCGATAGCAGTCGCCATGGTATTAGCAGTATACATACCACCACAGCCACCAGGGCCAGGGCAGGCATTACATTCAAGACGTTTCACGTCCTCAGCTGTCATGTCACCGTGGTTCCATTTTCCGATACCCTCAAAGACAGAAACCAAGTCAATGTCTTTGCCATCAAGATTTCCCGGTGCAATCGTTCCACCATAGGCAAAGACTGCAGGGATATCCATATTGGCAATGGCAATCATAGATCCAGGCATGTTCTTGTCACAGCCACCGATAGCGACGAAGGCATCCACGTTGTGACCACTCATAGCCGCCTCGATGGAGTCCGCGATGATGTCACGAGATGTTAGAGAGAAACGCATACCAGGCGTTCCCATAGCGATCCCGTCTGCTACGGTAATAGTTCCAAACTGTACAGGCCAAGCGCCTGCAGATTTGACACCTTCTTTAGCCAGTTTCCCGAAATCATGCAAGTGAATGTTACATGGTGTATTTTCCGCCCAAGTCGAAATCACTCCCACAATCGGTGTTTCAAAGTCCTTATCTGTCATACCAGTCGCACGAAGCATAGCACGGTTTGGTGATTTTACCATACTGTCATAAATGCTACTGCGGTGACGTTTATCTAATTCAGTCATTTGTTCCCTCCCATTTCAGTTTTTACTATTATAGCACATTTTAAAAGCAATGAACAGAAGAAAATTCTTGAATTTTCAGAAAATTCTATATACATATGAAATATTTAAAACTAAAAACAACAAAGCGGATTAGGGCACTTTCTGATGACCAGAATATGCTTTTTAATCCGCTTTCTTTAAATAACGTACTGTAATTGTTACAAAAATTCTTTCAGAACAGTGTATTTAACATCTATCTTGCATTATAAATTTCTAGAACTTTCTCTTTTATATTCGATTCACTCAAACCATACTCATTAAGAAGATAATCCACTTTCCCTACTTGACCGAATCTTTCTTGAACACCCATCCGATGAATTTTTGTTATTCCATCATCAGAGAATAATTCACATAAAGCACTGCCAATTCCACCTATCTGATTGTGGTTTTCTACAGTAAATATAGTTTTTCCACTTAACATTGTTTTTATCTGTTCTGGTATCGGTTTGATTCTAAATAAATCTACCACACCTACTGAATAACCTAATTTAGACAGTTCATCTGCAACTCGAATACTTGGAGCAACCATTATGCCAGAAGCAACGATTACAAGATCTTCACCATGCCTTAACTCAATGTAGCCTTTAGAAAAATCTTCTCCACCTTGATACACAGGAACTGGAGCTTTTCGAATTGTTCGAATATATTTTAGTCCTTTTAATTCTAATGTCTGGTTCAAGATTTCACGAAATTGGATATCATCAGTTGCTTCGAAAATGATCGATTTAGGAATTAAACGTAACAATCCAATTTCTTCAAATGGCATATGTGTCCCACCATTCATTTCCGCAGTTACTCCTGCATCTGATCCAATAACAGTGGCATCCAATTGTGCGTATCCAAGAGAAATAAATAATTGATCAAATACTCTTCGTGAAGCAAAAGGGCCAAATGTATGAAGATAAGGTCTAAACCCCTGAATAGACAAGCCTGCTGCAAGGCCGACCATTTCTGCTTCCATAATCCCAACATTCACATAACGGTCTCCAAAGTCCTTTTCAAGATTATGAGTAGCCATCGAACTTGACAAATCGGCTTCTAAGACTACTATATCAGAATCACTTTGATTAGCCTCTAAAAGGAAGTCTCTATATACATGCCGTAATTCTTTCGTGCTTCTCATCATTCTGTTTCCTCCAATTCCTGACTTAATCTTTCTACAACTGAAGTTAACATTTGTTTCTCCTCTACAGTAGGGCGAAGATGATGATTGGATTTCATTTCTTCCAGCTCTTGAACCCCTTGACCTTTAATAGTATCTAATACAATGCACTTAGGTGATGAATTATTTGACTGTTTTAATTGGACAATCCCTTCATAAATTTCTCTAATATCTGAACCCTTGACCCTAATGGATTCAAATCCAAATGCTGAAAATTTTTCTACGAAGTCACCTGGATTACAAATATCCTTTGTAAAACCATCTAATTGTTTTTTGTTATCATCAACAAATACAATTAAGTTGGATAACTGTTGCTGAGAAGCAAACTGTATAGCCTCCCAACATTGTCCCTCATTTAACTCACCATCTCCAACAATAGCATAAGTATAAAAGGGACTCTTTCTTATTCTCTGACCATATGCAAGTCCAGTTGCAACACTAATTCCTTGTCCTAAAGAGCCCGTTGTCATATCTATGCCTGGCGTTAGATTTCTATCAGGATGAGACGGTAATTTGGTTCCATTTGTATTTAAAGAATATAAGAATTCTTTGTCAAAGAAACCATTCAAATAGAGTGTACTGTATAGAGCTGGTCCTCCATGACCTTTTGATAATATGAAATAATCTCTATCTCGTGCTGCAAATATTTCTGGAGTCATTGGCATTATTTCACCATAAAGCACTGCTAAAACTTCTACGATAGACAGACTTCCTCCGTAATGTCCGAATCCAAGATGATTCAAGGTTTCAAGAGTATTTAATCGGATGTTAGTCGCAAATTTTCTTAACTCATCTTCTCTATTTTCACTTAAAATCATCCCTTACTCCTCCTTTGCAGATGACTTTTTAATAAAGGATACTCCAAACATAACTGCTAGAATAAGAACAAGACCAATCACAATGCCTGCTTGTGAACCAAATTGATTTAACATTCCTAAAATAATTCCTGATAGACCAAAATCTGCATCTGAGAAAGTTGATCCTTGGAAACCAAGTCCTCCCAAAACTGGCATTAAAAAGACTGGAAGAAAACTGATTAAAATACCTTGTAAAAATGCTCCAATAGTGGCTCCACGAACACCACCAGATGCATTCCCAATGACACCTGCAGTCGCTCCACAGAAGAAATGAGGCACAACGCCTGGTAAGATAACAACCGTTCCTGAAGCAATCATAATTGCCATACTTACTAAACCACCAATAAAACTAGAGATAAATCCAATTAGAACTGCATTGGGTGCATAAGTATAAACAATCGGACAATCCAAAGCAGGTTTTGAATTAGGTACAAGACGCTCTGAAATACCTTTAAAGGCTGGAACAATTTCACCCAAAATAAGGCGAACACCTGCTAAAATAACAAATACCCCTGCTGCAAATTGACCTGCTAATTGTAAAGCATAAACTAGACCACTTGTACCACTACTGATTTCTTTTTCTATATATTCTGACCCTGCAAAGATAGCTACAATAATGTAAATAACTGCCATGGATAAAGTAATACTAACAGTGCTATCACGTAAAAAAGCTAAACTCTTTGGAAATTTAATGTCCTCTGTTGATTTTGATTTGTCACCGATAAGGCTACCAGTAAAACCACTCAACCAATATCCCAAAGAACTGAAATGACCTAAAGCCACCTTGTCATTTCCAGTTAATTGAACCATATATTTTTGCACAAATGCTGGGGAAATACTCATAATAATACCGAGTGCTAATCCTCCTAGTAAGATAAGAGGCAAGCTAGTAAAGCCAGCAACTGATAAAATGACCGCAATCATACATGCCATATATAGAGTGTGGTGCCCTGTTAAAAAAATATATTTAAATCGAGTAAAACGAGCGATTAAGATATTGAACACCATGCCTGCAAACATAATCATTGCAGTAGCTGAGCCATATGTTGTTAAAGCTACAGCTACAATTGCTTCATTATTCGGCACAACGCCAGATAAATGAAAAGCATGCTCAAACATGGTACCAAATGGATTTAAAGAATTTTGTACAATTCCTGCACCACCAGATACAACTAAGAAACCAACAAAGGTCTTAATTCCACCTTTAATAATATCAGGTAATTTCTTCTTCTGAAGAACTAATCCTAAAATTGCAATTAAAGCTACTAAAATAGCTGGTGTACTAACAATATCCAATATGAACTTCATCATGACGCTAGCCTCCTATATAAGTCCTTTTTCTTCACAAAGTTTAGTAATTAATTCTCGTAGTTCATCCATATCAATAATACTATTTAAGATACGAACATCTCCAAGATGACTAGCTGAATCAGCTAGATCACGACCAACAATCCAAATATCAGCTGCATTTGGATCTGCTCCACCTAAATCATAATGTTCAACTTCTACATCTGAAACATTCAAATCACTCAATACAGATTCAATATTCATCTGTACCATAAAACTTGAACCTAATCCTGAACCACAAGCTGTACCAATTTTTAACATTATCTAATCCTCCTGTTTAATTATCATTTTAATGTCATCATAGTTTTTTGATGATATTAAAGTTTGAACATGATTTTTATCTCTTAAAATTGTTGTTAAATGTGACAAAGCCTTTAAATGACTCTCATTATCAATGGCTGCAATACAAATCAACAATCTTACCTCTTGTTCTGGATTATCCAATAAATAAATCGGTTCTTCCAAAACTAACATTGACATTCCTATTTCATTCACACCTTCATCTGGCCGAGCGTGAGGAATTGCTACTCCCTTCCCTAAATTAATAAAAGGCCCAAACTCTTCTACTTTTTGAATCATTGCCTCAGGGTAGTTCTCAGTTATCTTATCTTGATCCAAAAGCGGTTTAGCTGCTAAACGAATCGCCTCCTTCCATCCTAATTTTTGCGAACTAACCTGATAGGTTTCTTTGGTAATAAGTTGTTCTAGCACTGGTACAATTTCCTTTCGATCATTTTTTTGATAAAGATAATTCTTTAACGCCAATCTTAATTCCAATTCTTGTGTAATAATTCCATATTTTTTGACAATATTCAGGATTTGTTCAATCTCAAAATCCCCATACTCTAAATTCGGAAAATCTTTTAACACTAGTTCTACTAGTTGTATTGCTTGCTCTTCAGTCATCATAACCGAAACTAGATAATTTGGCTTTTCTGTCTCCACCTTTATGGTAGAAAAAACCATATCATAGTCACTACTAGCTTTCACCTGTAAATCATCAATCTTTAAGGTTCCTATAAACTCAATTTGAGGAAATAATGCTAATAGATTCTCTTTTAACATCAATGAAGAACTAACACCATTAGGACAAATGATTGCTGCTTTATACCATTTTTGAGGCAAAGTATCTGCTTTCTTTAAATAACCTCCGAAATGGATAACAAAATATGCTGTTTCACTATCAGGTATGGGATTGTCAATAGCGTCCATCAAGGGCATCAAAGAATCTTTGACTAATTCAAATAAATCAGGATAATGTTCTTTAACATGCAATACATATTCATTTGAACTAGGTAGGCCGAACTTTAATCTATAGTAAGCCGGTATAAGGTGGCGGCGAAGATTTTCTCTCAATCCTTCCCTTTGTTTAAAATGTAACAAAGAAATATCTTCCATTCTACTTATAATAGCCTCTGTTAATTGATTAAAGTAAACCGGAGCAACATCTACTTCACCTTCAAAGCAACTTGATAATAAAACGGTGATATAGCGATAATCATCCTCAGAAAACACCGTATCTATAATTCCCAAATCAACCACTGTATCCAATAAAATAGTGGTTATATCTTGAATAACAGGAGATACTAATGTCTCTGAAAGACATACTCTTTCAACATCCCTTTGATACCTACACAGAATGAATACTAAACCGAAAAGGTAAACTTTTAATTGATTAACAATAGGTACTAGCTGTAGCTTCTCATAATAATCTTTAACTACCTGATTTATCAAATCATAAGCTAATGAATACCCCCAACTGGATAAAACATAATCCAAACCCCAAATCCCTATGGAGGATTCCAGCAACTCACTAACCATTTGAAAAGCTAAGCGGTGCTTATTCCACTCTGAACCGTGTAAAGTATAACCTTTTGCTCTACTGTACCCTAGCTCCAAATCATTATCTAACATAATCTTTCTTAATGATTGAATATCAGATAAGGTTGTATTCTTACTTACTTTCAAAAAGTCTTGGTAATGATTATTCGATATAAAATCTAATCGGCAAAAAGTGTAAAGATAGATTAAAGCTAAGCGAGTCGACTTTGGTAAAACCAATTCATCCGACTTAATAATATCTGTCAAAGACTGCTTCGTACGATTTGATAAACTATAGCGACCTTGTTTTTTATCCAGCACTATCCCTTTATTAGCTAGATAAGGCACTAAATAATCTATTCCTTCTTTGACTTCCTTTATAGGTAAGCTCACCTTAACAGATAATTCATATAATGATAGCTCACAATGATCCATCAAAGTCATCAAAATAACTAGTGCTCTATAATCAAACATTTCTCTTCCTTTCTAACTACAATTATAGTGTAAAAGTTATAAGAATAAAAGAGTATTTGAGCACAATATAATCTCACCTTTTAAAAGAAATTATTGGGCTGAAAGTTTTTAGTGATTATTTTCAACTTTCTATTGACTTTTAAAAACAAAGTGATATCATTTAGATATCAAATAATGGGAATGGTTGAAACGACACTGGAACGGCTCAATGAAGGGGAATTGGTAGAGATTGACGAAGAACGAAAAGCTGCCATGGTTTCAAATCTCCTTGTCGTTCTTTGTGGCAATCATGATGCACAACCAATTGTCAACACGGGAAGTCTTTACTAAAGATGGTTGAAGCTAAAAAAAAGCAGATCCCCCTTCGACTCTCAACAAAGTTATACGCTGCACTCACATCATGGGCAGAAGATGACTTTCGTTCAGTCAATGGGCAAATCGAATATCTCCTCACAGAATGTGTCAAACAACGGAAGAAAGACGGAAAATACGTATCAGAAACCATTGACGAACCATTTGAAATTGATATTTAACACCTTCTCCTGTCTGCTAGGTCTGACAGGAGAATTTTTTCATCTTTTTTTGTCAAGTAACTTTACTTTACAAAAAAAATGTGTTATCCTAGTATGGTTGATGAAAATCAGTAGATTGAATCGAATATAAATACCTAAAGGAGAAATCAAAATGGCAGTACCTGCACGTCGCACTTCAAAAGCGAAGAAAAACAAACGTCGTACACACTACAAAGTAACAGCTCCATCTGTAAACTTTGACGAAACTACTGGAGATTACTCACGTTCTCACCGTGTATCACTTAAAGGATACTACAAAGGACGTAAAATCGCTAAAGCTGCATCAGCTGAATAATAGAAGGGAGATACCATGCGCGTAAATATTACACTTGAACACAAAGAATCTGGTGAACGCTTGTACCTTACTTCTAAAAACAAACGTAACACTCCAGACCGTCTTCAATTGAAGAAATACTCACCAAAACTTCGCAAACACGTTGTGTTTACAGAAGTGAAGTAAGCATTCAATACGAATCAATACAGAAGAAAAACGCTGATTCAAGCGTTTTTTCTTTTTGTTAATTTCAGTACATTGCAATGAGAATCATTCGAATGACTACATTATTGATAATATTTGTTAAGCCATCAAAAGTAATTAACATTTCATAACGAGTAATCCTATTTAAACTCGTCTCACTATCTATTTTTTCTTATCTCTGTGTTATAATGAAATAAAACAAACATTTATATTCCGTTTTTAGTATCTCATTAAAATTGTTCAACATTAATCCTTTCAATCTATACTTAATGAAGATACACACTTTTAATCAAACTTAAACTCTAAAAATATTTACATTACTATTTTAAAAAATATCATAAAATCAAAGATTTAAATTGACAATCCAGTTTACTTTTTTACTTGATTTTCATATACTTGTCAATATACCTTAGAAATATAATTCAAGTACAGGTTATAGTCACTCACTACATTGGCTTTCTATAATAAAAATATTGAGAAAAAATTTTAATAGGAATTATAAACATGAATAATACATTTAAAAACATACCTAAACCCTATTTACCAGAAAAACTTCCATTTGACTATACTTCAATATATACAGATCCACAAATAATTAGATTAGTTTCTAAAGCAGGTATAGCTATTGGAACCTATGAAGGATTTTTAGCATCTATTATCAATCCAATGCTACTAATTTCACCATTGCTCAGCCAAGAAGCCGTCCTTTCCTCAAAACTTGAAGGTACTCATGCAACTCTAGAAGACCTACTAAATTACGAAGCAGGTAATAAGGTTGATATAGAACGTGATGAACTACATGAAATTATTAATTATCGAAAAGCACTTTTTTATGCTCTCGAAAATATTACTACAATTAATGACAATAACTCTAGAGGGTTACCATTATCTAATAGAATAATAAAAGAGATGCATAAAATTCTATTGGATAACGTTAGAGGAAGCAGCAAGAATCCAGGAAATTTTAAAAGAACTCAAAATTACATTGGAAGTAGAGCAACTATCTCTTACACACCAATTCCGCCAGAACAAACTACGGAGTATATGTCCAATTTAGAACAATATATGCATCATGATGATTTAGACTTATTAGTTCAATCAGCTATTGTACATGCTCAATTTGAAATGATTCATCCATTCGAAGATGGTAATGGTCGAATAGGAAGATTGTTAATCCCACTGTTTCTTTACTACCAAGAATTGCTATCTTATCCTACATTTTACATGAGTTCATATTTTGAAAGTGATCGATCACTATATATCTCTCATTTATCAAACATCTCTAAAAATAATAACTGGAAAGATTGGTTTAAATACTATTTGGAAGGAGTAATTTTCTCAGCAGAAGAGAGTACAAAAAAGGCACAGGATATCTTAAACCTTTATAATAAGATGAAAGAAGAAATAATACCAAAATTGAATTCTGTCTCTGGTATTCAACTTCTTGATTTCATTTTCTCTTCTCCAATTTTTAAAGCAAAACAAGTCAGCAAACACCTTAGTATCTCTGAACGTACGGTATATACATTATTAAATAAATTAATTGATGAAGAATTTCTTTCAACAGACTCTGCTCAAAGAAATCGTACTTACTTTTGTCCACACCTGCTAAGAATAGTTCAATAATTTTATATTGAAGCTCATCTTCGTTTTGCTTCACTTCTACTTTCTTTCGTGAAGTAAAAACGGAATTTGCTTCATTAAAGAAAGATTAGGTGAAGCAAATCCCGTTTTTACTTCACGAAAATAATACACACTTTACTTATTTTGTTTTAGAAAAATAACATCACTTCTCAAAAAGTTAGTCATTATCTTTATGTTAAGGATTAAATTCTGTATTTGATAGGACTGAATCCTTTTAGTTTAGTTCTAATTCGATTTTTACTTAGATAATCAATAACAAAAATGACAATAGATTTTCTACTGTCATTTTATTTTTCTAAATTTTTAGCAGAGTATTCTCACAAGTCTCTAAATCTCTTTCAACTTTTCGAGATAGGCGGTTAATTCTGCTTGTGCTTCTGGTGTTGTACCTACTAGCTGGCTGCGCATGTGTGCGAGTCTGGCTTCTACCTCTCCAATCTCTTTATCAATCTCTGCGAGCTGGTCTGCGAGGTCGGCTAGAGGAACAACGGGTTCTTCCTCAAAGGTATCAACATAGCGTGGAATGTTGAGGTTGTAGTCATTTTCGACAATCTCTTCAAAGCTGGCTAGATGGGCAAATTTCTCGACATTCTCGCGTTTTTGATAGGTCTCCAAAATCTTGGCAATATGGTCTTCTGTCATATTGTTTTGATTTTTCCCTTTTTCAAACTCTTTTGAGGCATCGATAAAGAAGACATCCTTATTGGTGCGATTCTTTTTAAGGATAATAATGGTTGTCGGGATAGAGGTATTGTAGAAGATATTTGCTGGCAAGCCGATAACTGTATCAATAGCGCCTTCTTCTAGCAGGTGTTGGCGAATCTTTTGCTCGGCTGCTCCTCGAAAGAGAACTCCGTGAGGAAGGACAATAGCCATAACCCCATTGTGCTTGAGGTGGTAAAAACCGTGAAGAAGGAAGGCAAAATCTGCTTTGGACTTAGGTGCCAGAACTCCATAACTTGAAAAGCGAGGATCTTGCAAGAATCCACTATCTGCTGACCACTTCAGCGAATAGGGTGGGTTCATCAAAACCCCATCAAAGTCTGTCGGCTCCGTAGTCGGCCAATCTTCGTCTAGGGTGTCGTGATTGCTGAGGTGATAGTTCTCAATCGCAACTCCATGAAGCATCATATTCATACGAGCAAGGTTGAAGGTCGAAGTAATCAATTCTTGACCGTAGTAAGAAATCGTCGAAGCTTCCTTACTATAGCGCTTGGCATTAAGCAAGAGGGAACCAGAACCCATGGTCGGGTCGTAAACCGACATGCCCTTTTGATGCTCCCGCCCTGCAAAGACAACCTGAGTCATGAGGTGAGAGACTGCTTGAGGTGTATAGAACTCTCCAGCTTTTTTACCAGAATCACTGGCAAACTGGCCAATCAAGTACTCATAAGCATCACCCAAGATATCACCAGCATGACCAGAGACATTGAGGTCGTTGAGCTGTTTCATAACCTCAGAGATGGTCTTGTTTTGCTTTTGTGGGGTATTACCTAGTTTTTTGGCATAGAGGTCGATATCTTCGAAGAGATTTTCAAATTTTTCATTGGCCTGCTCGATATCACGGAAACTTTGGGCTAGGGATTCTAGCTGGAAGGTTCCTTCATGGATAGACTGGACCAGCTTGGTAAAGGTCAGAGAAGGCTCAATCACATAGCCTAGCTCGTCATTTAAGACCTCGATGAGGTCTTCACGGACATCTGCATCCGCAAAGTTTTCCTCATAGAGAAGCTGTGCTTGCTGGAAGGACTCAAAGGTCTCGTCCAAGTTATCACAGACGGCTTGGAGGATGTTGTCGGATAGGTACTTGTAGAAAATCAAGCCCAAGAGGTAGGACTTGTATTCATTAGCTTCCATCTGGCCACGCAGGATATCTGCCGCATTCCAGAGGGATTGGTAGAGTTCTCTTGATAAATCTGTTTGTGACATAGGGTCTCCTATCAATTTATGTTGTTAGTAGTATTCCATGTTTTAAAATATTTTTCTTTTTTATATTTTCCTTAAATAGTGCGGACGGGAGCAACTTCCTTCGGAATTTCATCCCTAATTTTTGAGCCCAGAGTCTCAAAAATCCCGTCCTATACAATAACTTTGTTATTGTATAGGATACCACCATGGCGGAAAATATCCTCTAAAAGCTCACTTCGTTCGCGCTCATTTTACAATAAACTCTTTTAAAACTAATTACTGGGCTTTTTGTGGTCTTTGTATCTTAGATAAACATTTTTCTGAGTAGGGTTTGTTTGCATTCTTTGAGTTGATTGACTTTTTCCTCTTGCTTGGCAATGGCCTTGTCTAAGTCTTGGAAGAAAGAACCGATAGCTTCTTGTTCAGGGAGGGAAGGGAAGTAAACACTAAAATTTTCTACAGATGACCTAGAGATATTTAACTGAGACATCCCTGCACCTTGAGATTTAAAATAATATTGATTTGAGTTGATATATGAGTACAGAAACTCTGAATTTGAATTGAGTCGTGGTCTTAGCAATGCAACCCTCTGATTCAGGACAAATTTATTACTTTCAGGTATAATAGCAACTCTTCCAAGTAGATTCCCATGAGCCACATCACTTAGCACCATGACTAAATCTCCTTTTTCAAGTGTTTCATCAGCTTTGTCAATAAACTTACCAGAGTGCTTTAATCCACCATCTATACTAATTGAATTTAAATTAATTAATTCGTAACTACCAGAATCAGATTGTCTATCCTCATATCCTTTACCATTTTTATAATCTGCACTTTCCCCCAACTTCACTTCCTTCCAGTCATCTTCAAATCCTGCGAAGCGAAGGGCTGGTTTGGTTTGTCCTTTGGCTGGGAAGAGGAGCTTGAGGTAGGTTTTCTTCTGCTCTTTGAGCACCTCTAACTTACGCTGTTGAAGGCTAATGAGCTGGTCAATATCTTGGAAGAAAGAACCAATGGCAGTTTGCTCTGGGAGGGAGGGGAGGGATAATAAAAAATTAGCATATTCTTTAGCATTTACACCCGGTTGCCCCGACCTTTGTGATGTAATATCTACATACTTCTTAAAATTTTTTGTTAGTGTATTTTGAAAAATAAATTTATAATCATTATCTTCTTTTATCCTAGCTCTTATTAAGAATCCTGCAAAAAATACAACACCATCAGTTTTTTTATAGTAGTATGTTTTTCCTGTGCTAGCTCCAGTTCTTGTAAATAATATATCTCCTTCATATAATAAATAATCACTGGATTCGTCAATTTTAACATCAGGAGATGTCAGATTCGTTTTTAAAAACTCATTACTAAAGTCATCAATATCAGTGATGCGTATATACTTATTCACACCATCAAATTCTTTAGCTGAAGCGTTTAACCCATAGTCAAAACTCTCCGCAACCTCTCCCAATTTCTTCTCTTCCCAAGGTTCAGTATGTCCCACAAAGCGATAACTTGGTTGTTTTGTCATATATCTCCTCCAACTATTTCATCTTTATTTGTATCTATAAATTGCAATTGATAAGCTTTATGAGCACCCCATGCCTTAAGTACTTTCTTAATAGTATATTCATACTTCTTATCAAACTGGTCTATATAAATGCTCACATCCGGTGCCTGTTTAAAGATTTCTTTAAAGTATAGAGCATCTACTCCATTCTCATCCCGAATACCAAAACCAATGAAGTAAATTTCTTTGATAGAACTTAAACTTTTGAAAAAGTAGTCGTGTTTTCTAAGTTGCTGATGGACGGGCTTTCTAGTCAAATAAACTAAATTATGAAGAAAGTCACGTACCTCAGTTGGGTTATTTTGTCTAAATTTATCATAAGAATCCATTTCACGATTATGTCCAAATATTAGTTTATCTTCAGAAATACTTCCATGTATATGACATATTTGTTCAGAATTTATACCGTAGAAATCCTCTAATAACATACTATAATTAAAAGTTAAAAAGTAGGCATTTTTATTGTGTTCAACAGATTTCTTTCGTTTTAGTTTTTTTAGATTAGTAGGCATATTATCCCAGTCAAGAATAAAACATTGAACCCATTCCCTAAATAAGTTTTCAATGTCTGCTCTTAGAAATTTTTCAAGAATCGTTGCCAGTTCCTCAGAATATGTTTCTAAATTTTCCAAGATACAAGATGGCGGTATAATTTTCACCTCATTTATCCAACCTAAATCACGCTCCAACTGAGACCAAAAATTTTCTAATCCCATTAATTGCATCATATGTCGATAAATAAATTGATACCGTTCATGTTTATCTAACTGACCATTTCTAATTTTAGGCAGAGAATATCCATATATGTCTCTCAACTCATCTTCATTAACATATCGATGTTGTTCTTGAATTTCAATATCCTTTTCCCTAAAAAAGTCGCAAATTCCCTTTGATGTTTGCAACGACTCTAACAACTCATCTTTCCCATAAGCCTGCTGATAAACAAACTTCTTGAAATATAGATAATTCGTCTTCAAATCATGCGCCATATCAAAACCATTTCCGATAATAAATAATTTCTCCACTCTATCCCTCCTCTCTATTACTCAATTTTCTCATTTCTACACTTTAGATTTTCTTTTTTTGATGTCTATTCTTCAATTTTACCTATTTTTGCACTTTAGGATGTCTATCTGTCATTCCTATTGTTCAATTTTGGCCTTTTTTGCACTTTAGATCAGCAACTTCGCCATTCTATTCTTCAATTTTTCCTATTTTGAAACAATAGAAGGGCTGGTTTTGTGATATAATGTTAAAAAACGTTGAAATGCGAGGATGACTACATATGAACTATAGAGAACTTAGAAAAATCTACTACAGTCATCGTGACCAGTATGAGGAAGAGTATCAACTACGCATACAGGGATACAGCTCCATTAGGACATCTCTTTATCCTCATTTAATGCAACGCGATACTGTCAAAACAAGCCAATACCCTCTATTTGTTACCCTGCATCTTGGGCTTTCCCAACTGATGGAAACTATCTCACAGCAGTCTCAACGAATTAGCGAAATAGCTGGTACCCTCCCCAAGATTGCCCACGATCAGTTTTATAAAGAACAACTCTACCAATCGATTATTTCCACAAATGAGATTGAGGGTATCCATACAACTCGTAAAGAGTTGGTCGATGTGGAAAAACTCCTAGAGGAAGACCCCTACAAGACCGAACAAATCAAACATCTTTCCACCTTGCGAATGTACCAACAAATCCTTAAGGATGAATTTCTCCAAATCCAATCGCTTGAAGATATCAGAGGGATTTATGACCAATTAACACAAGGAGAAATCTCGCCAGAGGATGAACTCGATGGAGAGTTTTTTAGACAGAAATCGGTCTTTATCCAAGACGACAAGACTGGCAAAGTCATCTATATCCCACCTCAAAAGGAGGAACAGATTCAGGTTATGCTGACAGAGTGGATTCGTTTTATCAACGACCATTCTATCCCAAACCTTATCAAGGCTTGTGCTGGACACTATTTTTTTGAAAATATTCATCCCTTCTATGACGGTAACGGTCGGACAGGACGCTATATCCTTGCCAAGTACTTGTCTAGAAAACTCGATAAATTTTCAGGGTTAGTTTTGTCCCAACAAATCAATCACCATAAGCAAGACTATTATAAGGCTTTTAGGAATACTGGCGATCATCTCAACCGTGCCGATGCTACCTTCTTCGTTGAAACCTTGTTGACTTTTATCAAGGAAGGACAGGAAAACATTATCCAAACCCTCCTTGAAAAACAAGAGCAACTGCATCGCTATAAAGTTAAGATAGAGCAAACAGAAGGGCTGGAGGAAGTCGAGAAATACATCTTGTTTCTCCTCGCTCAGTCCAAGCTCTTTGTCGATGATAAGAGAGATGGCATAGAAGATAGAAGCATCATCCAACTGGCCAATCAGTCCAACCATCATTACTCTAAGAAAAAGATCAAGGATGCTTTCTTGCATCTTGAAGAGAGGGGAATTTTGACCCTAATTGGTCGAAAACCTTCCCAACATTATCTTTCTGACTATTTTTAATACTCAATGAAAATCAAAGAGCAAACTAGGAAACTAGCTGCAGGCTGCTCAAAACACT